>JAHDCQ010000059.1:17690-21335 GCA_020629845.1 Saprospiraceae bacterium
GCTTATTTAAAATGTAAATTTGTCACTTTGAGTACAAGAATATACTACAATGAAAATTTACTACATTATCACCAGCCTCTTATTTTTTGTGTTTGCCTATGTACAAATTAATGATCCTGATCCTTGGCTGTGGGTGGGGTGGTATGTTTTTTTGGGTATTCTTTCTGCCCTTGCTGCAGCAGGGCGTTATTATCGCTCCTTAGTTTTAGTCGGCTTGGGCTTATGTGCCCTGGGCGTATTGCGCCTATTTCCTGACTTTGTGCAATGGGTAAACGATGGCATGCCTAATATCGCTGCCTCCATGAAAGCAGAAAGTCCATATATTGAATTGGTGCGCGAATTTTTAGGCTTGGTGATTAGTACGGCGGCTTTGGTAGTGCTATACTTGAGAGGGAGAAAGATGGTTGGGTAATTTTTTAGCGGACAGGCTATCAAGGTTCGCCTGTCCGCTAGAAAAGGTTATTAATTTCTTATCAATACCAAACGCTCCGTATGTGCTTGTCCATTTGCCCATATCTGGATGAAGTACAAGCCATCGGAATAGTTATTTAAATTCAATGGATAATTCAATTGGCTTGCTGTCTGTGTAGGGAATTCGCGCAGCAATTGCCCCATCGCATTATAGACTTGTACTTGTACAGTCGTACGTTCCACTAGTTCTAGCTTCAAGTTGGCATTGCCCGATGTTGGATTCGGAATCAACTGTACTGTTTGTAGCGCGTCCACATCCTCCACCGCTGTCGTTGAAACACGTACCGTAGCACTTATCACATCCGAACAACCGACAGCATCCGTTACCGTTACGGTATATTCACCTTCTGCCAAACCGAAAACTGCTTTATCTGTCTCGTCATTGCTCCAAGCATACGTATAAGGCGATAAACCCGCACTAGCTTCTACGACTAAGCTACCATCTTCCAAATCAGGACGTGTGAGGTCGGTCGTTTCAATCGTTAAATTGAGCGATGGAGGGCAGCGTTTCACATTTATATTATCAATGTCAATATAATAATCGCCCGCATCTGCGCCCTCTGCGCGATAGGCTTGGAAACGAATCTTAATCGAATTATCTACAAAATCCGCCAGCGAAATGCTTACGCGCTGCATCGCATCGCTTGGCACATGATTGGTATCATCTACCTTGAAAACAGGGATATAGGTTTCCCCACAGTCTGTAGATAAACTCACGATGAGTGAATCACCTGGCAGCAGCGTTCTAGCCAAACTATCGCCTGGTGCACCAAAGTCCACATAGCGATATTCAAAGCTTAAGCTATCTCCTTCTTCCACAAAACCAAATACTGGAGAGTTGGCTTCAAAGTAGGTGTCATTGTCCCAAAGATTATCCGAAAGTACAAAGCTTGGTGCGCCGTGCCCTATAGTGACTGGATTGGGTTCGGCTGGTGTTTCCCAACCTTCTGGTAAATCACCACTTTCAAAATTCTCTGCAAATGGGATCGGTAGTAAAGTAGAAAATTCTATACGTGCGGTATCATTAAAAGTGAACTCATCATTCAAGCCTTCTGTCCATGCCAAAATGGTATAGTTGGCTGATAGGCTAGAGTTGAATGTTTGATCGAAGGTATAACTTAGGGATGCCAGCGATGCAATCGGTGTATTGACTTGTTCGGAAACGATTTCTCCTCCGTTTATCTGATAAAATACCGAGAAGCCACGCTGTTCCATTTCTCCTAAATTCACAATTTCCAATATGACTTGATCGCCTTCTTCGCCGCACTCTTCGAGGCTGGTATGATCTACACTAAGCGAGGCTAAATCATTTTGTAGCGGTTCGGAAATGAAAATATTATCTATACCAATACCTGTATCCGTAGCTGAAAAATCGGAAGAAAACGCAATACGTACGAGTACTTCTGCCTCGCCTGATGTGCCTACTAAAAGGCTAGAAACAGGTGCCCAAGCATTGATGCCGCCATTGCCGTCCCACCATTCATTATCGGTATCATTGTACCAATTCAGGCTGCGTTCACCTGTTTGTACTTTCGACCATGTATCGCCTGCGTCAATGCTGACTTCGACCCAAGCTTCATCACAGCATTCTTCAGTAGCAATGAAGAGGTTGAAGGAAAGTATAGGGTCTTCCTCTAAGCTTGAAAAGTCGAGACAAGGCGAAATGAGATACGATAATTCATTATTATTATAAGTCGTATCGAGGCTTGTTACCCAAGCGTCATTACCACTTGCCGCCTGTGTAATATCAAAATTAGGCGTACCAAATTCCCAACTACTATTCAGGCTACTTTCGTCAGGTCGCCAGCCGCCCGTCCAATCTTCAAAGTCCGTGAAGTAGGGATATTCCATAATATTTGGAATATTGATGACTTCAATTTTGAAGGTATCATTCGTCATATCGCTATCGTTCTCCATCTCGGTGTAGGCAACGATTTCATATATATTCGGCTCTGCAATATCGGCACGCGTATCGAAGGTAATAGTAAACGTACTGTCGCGCCCTAGCACGCCTGTGAATACCCCATCGAAGGGCTGACTCACTCCGCCAGGTATGCCATTATTGCTAAAGTTGAATGGAATCAAGGTTTGTGGTTTTGCACCGAAGTTTTTGATGGTCACTTCCACGCTATCAATTGCCCCGATTTCGCAACCTGTTATCGGTGTGAGAATATTGATAATGCCTACATCATTCGTATAGACTGTCGAGAAGCTAATCGGCCCTGCTACTGCACTTGTATCGTCTTCACAAAGCGAAGAAATGTAGACATCATAGTCCATTTTCTCTAGCAAACCCATGAGTTCCACACCGTTCCGATTGGTATTTACTGCATTGAAGCCCATGTCGCCATCGGGGTTGAAACCTCTATCGCCATATTGCACCCAATAGGTATTATTCTCATTACTTTGTAGCCAACTGAAGCGAGCTGTGAAATCTCGAATATCCTCAATCACTACGCCCGATAAAGCAACTGGCGAGCAGGCTGGACACATAATAAATGTCGAAAAAACGTTACCAGTTCCAGGCGTAGGGCCATCTTCGAATACAATATTCCGATTAGGGTCGAGGAGTTGATACATGATTTCATTATCGAAGCGACCACTCGTGAACTCTAATGTTATAGAGTCGCCTGTCTGAAAAATAATCGGGAATTCAATATCCGTCCCATCATTTACACTCATGCTATATATCGTCACGTCCTCATTGATACTTAGGGAGAGTACCGCACCATTCCAAGAATCGCCAAAACTATCGAATAGGCGAAGCGTATATTCGCAATTGGTTTGAGCCACTAAACTGCTGGCCATGCAACAGAGGGCTATTAAATAGCTGGTAGTGTTCAGCTTCATCATCTTTTTCAGTTTTTATCAAATAGTGTCTTCGCTATGGGTAGAGGGTATTTGGTAGAGGGTAGAGGGTCATAAAATACCCTCTATCCGCTACGCTCTACCTGCTACTTATAATAGCTGCTTATTCAGAACGCTAAAAATAGATAAAAAATGGCGTTGATGATAGACTTTGCTTAGTAGGCGGGTAAATTTTCGCAGAAGGGCTAAACAAAACGACCTCTGTGGTTCAAGTCAGAGGTCGTTTTAGTAATTATCAGAGAACCTTATTTGTAACTATTTAGCAGAGGAGAGAAAAGAGACCACTTCATTGAGAGAAGAGAGATG
>JAHDCQ010000461.1 GCA_020629845.1 Saprospiraceae bacterium
GGGAAATTGGCAGATAAATCGAAATTCAACGATTGTGCAATTTGTTATACACACTTTTATCTTTTCAAAGTTTTCTGTTCTATAGAATTGTCGTATATTCGCGCCGCTAAAGGAAAACCGTACTTATATCGTATAATAATTTATTATTGAACGTATAGTCAAATGCGGTTTTTTATTTCCTAACTTTTAAAAGCATTCTTTCAATGCTATTTGATGACAATTTAGAAAACAACGACTTACAAGATGCTGTCGAGGAAACGACAGAGGAAGTAAGTAATGCCGTAGAAGAAACGGTAGAAGCTGCTACTGAAACCGTAGAAGAAGCGGTAGAGGAAGTAACGGAGTCAGCGGAAGAAGTGGTAGAAGCTGCTAATGAAGCTGTAACAGAAGAGGATGATGAAGAGGAAGAGTTAGTACTTGATCTTGGCGATGATGTAGATGCAGGTTCTGCACACGACGATTATGACTGGAATGTAGGTAATCGTAATGGTTTGCCCTATTCAGAGGCACAAATCGAAGAGTACTTGAAGGACTACGAGGCGAGCATGAGTGCGGTTGCAGTAAATGAAGTAGTGAAGGGTAAAGTGGCAAACATCCAAAATGGCGATGTAATTTTGGATTTAGGCTTCAAGTCGGATGGTATTCTTTCTTTAAGTGAATTCCGCGATTTGCCAGAGATGAAAATCGGCGACCCTGTGGATGTGTACGTAGAAGCACAAGAAAACGAAAAGGGGCAGCTCGTACTTTCACGTCGTAAAGCGAAGTTACTCTTAGCTTGGGATAGAATCAAGGATTCTTATAAAAATGGTACTGTTATTAAAGGTACCATTATCAGTAAAACCAAAGGTGGTCTTATCGCTGATACAGGTGGTTTGGAGACCTTCTTACCAGGTTCTCAAATCGACATCAAGCCTATCGTGGATTACGATTCATATGTAGGTAAGACGATGGAGTTCAAGGTAGTCAAGATCAATGAGCAGATTAAGAATGCCGTAGTTTCGCACAAAGCACTTATCGAAAGCGACTTGGCAGAGCAGCGCGAGCAAATCATCTCTGGTTTGGAGCGTGGTCAGGTACTCGAAGGTATTGTGAAGAATATTACAGACTTTGGTGCATTCTTAGACTTAGGTGGTGTAGATGGTCTATTGTACATCACGGATATTTCTTGGGGACGTATCAATCACCCAAGCGAAATACTAAAGCTCAACCAAAAGATAAACGTAGTAGTACTCGATTTCGACGAGAACAAGAAGCGTATTTCACTTGGTTTGAAGCAACTACAACCACATCCGTGGGATGTATTGAACGAGGAAATTACGGAAGGCTCTACGGTAAAAGGAAAGATTGTAAATATCGAAGATTACGGAGCATTCCTAGAAATACAACCAGGTGTAGAAGGTTTGATTCACGTATCAGAAGTAACGTGGAGCAACCAGCCTGTAAATGCGCGTGAATACTTCAAGCTAGGTCAAATGCACGACGCTAAAGTGGTGACTATTGACCGCGAGGATCGTAAAATGTCCTTGAGCTTGAAGCAATTGGGTAACGATCCTTGGAGCGATATTCAAGAGCAATATCCACCAAATAGTCGTCATACAGGTCGCGTGATGAACTTGACTCCTTATGGTGTATTCGTGGAACTAAAAGAAGGTATCGGTGGTATGATTCACATTTCCGACCTTTCATGGACGAAGCGTTACAATCACCCATCGGAGTTCACGAAACCAGGGCAAGATATCGAGTGTGTTATCTTAGAAATAGATAAGAACAACCGTAAACTTGCACTAGGACACAAGCAAATCGAGGAAAATCCGTGGGATACCTTCGCAGAAGTATTCCCAGTTGGTTCTTACCACGATGCAACACTCCTTCGCAAGGATGACCGTGGCGCAATTGTACAGTTACCATATGGTCTAGAAGCATTTGCACCAATCAAGCACATCCGTAAAGAAGACAATACGCAAGCGAACGTAGATGAAGTATTGAAGGTAAAGATTCTAGAATTCAACCGCGATGACAAGCGTATTTTAGTATCGCACTTACGTTACTTGGAAGACATTCAGCGCGAAGCAGAAGATTCTGTACGTGCAGAAAAGCGCAAAGAGCGTGACAATGTACGCCAAGCAGTGAAGAAGACACAATCAAAAGTAGAGAAGTCTACGCTTGGTGATATGGATGTTTTCTCGCAGTTGAAGCAACAGATGAAAGATAACGAAGATAATGCAAAGAAAGAAGAGTAACATACTCATCTTCTTTGTAACATTCACACAAAATACAAATCCTCAAGTCGTACGCGGCTTGGGGATTTTTTGTATCCTATCTTTATGGAATTCTATCAATATGCTATCGCTATCGTCGGTGGATTTTTTGCAGGCATCGTCAATACCCTAGCAGGCAATGGCTCGGCAATTACCCTTACCATACTGACCGAAGTTTTGGGCTTGCCGCCTAATATGGCAAATGGCACCAATCGTGTAGGCGTAATGGCGCAAACAGCAGCGAGCAGCTATGGTTTTTATGAAGGTGGCAAACTGAAGTTACGCGACAATTGGCAATACTTCATACCGACTATTATCGGTGCAATTGTAGGTGTAATTATTGCGGTGAATGTGAGCAATGCCCAATTCAAGACTTTCTTTAGCTATATGATGATTGTGATGCTTTTTGTCATTCTCATTCGTCCAAAACGTTGGCTGGCAGAAAGTGATATTTCCAAACGTCCGCCATTAGTTATTACTATGCCTTTATTTTTTCTATTGGGTATCTACGGGGGCTTTATACAGATGGGTATGGGTGTGTTTTTCCTAGCAGTAAGTGTATTAATTGCTCGTTTTAACCTCATCGAAGCCAATGCCATGAAGTCCTTTATCATAGCCATTTATACCTGTATTGTATTAGCTATTTTCCACTATCAAGGCTTAGTAGATTGGAAATTTGGTGCAATCATTGCCATTGGGCAAACCATCGGGGGCTATCTAACTGCCCGTCTTGCTTCTAGCTATCCAAGTGCGAATGTATGGGCGCATCGGATGTTGGTGTTTGTGGTGGTGGTAGCTATTTTACGCTTGTTTGGGTGGCTGCCGTTTTAGATATTATGGAACGTGCGCGAAATAATTGTACAATTTAGACTGCTTCTTTCGGTCTTATTTTTCACTTTAATTCAGTCAAAGTATCAACAATTATCCTTTATTAAAGTAAAAACTAATACCAAAATAACCTATTCTAAATTACACACTTATTTCGCGCACGTTCCTATACCAATAAAAAGAGTGTGCCGAAGCACACTCCTTGGCTTGTATCTCCTGTAAGCCTATACACACACTCTCTCAAAGTACAAGTTCCAGAAGTACAAACACTATCAAATGCTTAATTCTTAGGTTCTAATTTATAGTCACGGGTAATGCCGTCATTATCCCTAAATGATTGCGATGTCGTACTACAACATGGTAATTGC
>JAHDCQ010000462.1 GCA_020629845.1 Saprospiraceae bacterium
TCTGCCGATAGTCTCCGCACTTTCCCCGTCTTTAATAGCTTTTAGGCAGCATTCTTGCACCGCTAATTGCAATTTTGAAACCATGTGCCAATAGATAGAACCCAAGCCTTCATACCCAAAAAATGTACCTGAACGCCCCGTGAATGCTTTATGGTTGAAGATGTCTTCAAAAGTTCGGAGGATGTGCTTTTTCTCTTTTGCTACCAGCTCCGAATACGCGCTAAGTTGGTCTAAAGCGGCACTTAAATCATTCGCATTTTTAAAATTGCCATTGAAATGATACGCTCCATTGAGGTCTTTTTCTATGATTTGTAAATTGCCTTTCTTGACCAATGTTTGTAGCAATTCACTACTTTGTACCGCCTGTTCAGGGATGTTATTTTTTGCCATAAACTTCGGTAAATTCTTATTCGGATAAAGAATGTAACTGTATTGATCTTCGCGGAATAAGGCACTTTTTTTCAAGGCATCTAGCGTTGCAAGCACTTCTTTTGAAGATAAATAGCCTGCGCTCAAAATTGCTACTTGTCCTTCTAGCATCTCGCTGAGGTAAGAAATTGAAACTTCTGCTTCGTTCTCAACAGTCATCAAATTATAGGCGTGGTATAGACCATCTTTTCTTTTATTCGCTTCGATGGAATGCTCTAGAAATTGCAGCGTAACATCTACAAATTGCTTCAATTCTTCTAAGCTCAGATTTTGCTTTTTACTAGAAAATCCTTTGGCATAAATACCCTCGCGATAATCACTAGCTGCTTGCCCAAGCGCGTCTAAAACCTGCTTCCGTTCCTTATCATTGATTGCACCAGCAAGTAAATTTTGATGTTGTTGAAAAGCTTGATGTACTTTTTGAAAAAAGTCGAGTAATTCCGTAGAAAGTTCTACTTTTTCGATATTCGTGTCGGCAAAAATACCCTTGAAAAAATGCAAAAAGCGACGCAAGTAATAGAGCGTGACCATAGAAACGCCATTGCCCACCAATGCGTTATTAGCATCGTTCCATTCGGGTCGTTGCGTACTCATCCAAATACCACCTTCAGGTATAAAATTGGAGAGTTTCGCGAGTACGCTCGCTAGTATTTTTTCAATGAAATTGACCGTATAAATTCCGCCATTTCCATCTTGCAATAGTGCGCCATCTGCACCCATTTTTTCCCGTCTTGCTCTGATGACTTGGTCTAGCTCATGGTCGAAATCAATAGTATCTTTCGGATTTTTTAGAATGTCTTGATGCGACTTTATTTTATATGGTACATTCGCATATACAAAATGTGGCTGTGTGAAATAGCTTTCTAATTTTTGAGGCGCGTGATTTTCGATAAACTCCAAAAATTTGAGTAAATAAATAATCTGGTGGTCGCCCCAATAGCCGATGTATGACCAAGGGTCATCGGGTTCTATGGTTTCCCAATCAAAGCCGCCTTTGGTGACGCGATAAGGATTGTAACCATCGAAAGTAGAAGCATTCAAAAATTTATAAATCATACTTTCCATGAAGGCGGGATAGGAATGCGCGAGTGCCTCCCAATTCTGGAAAATATCGCGCCAATTACCTTCATAGTCTAATATTTTTGAGCCATCTTCGTTACGCGTATTGATAGAAAATTTATTCCAGGGACGGCTTGGGTCACCATGCCTTCTACTGAATTTCAGCGGCATATATTCTATGCAAAGTCGCTTGAAGTGTGGATTATCGCTTTGTGCGGCTAAGTCTTTTAGCGCAGTCATCGTAAATTCACTTGGCAGCTTTTTTATTTGCGCTTGATGTGCTGCATAAACGGCTGGATTTGCTTTAGAAAGATAGCTTTCAAAATCCCACTTCTCGACCTGATAATTATGGTCAAAAATACCGCCTCGCATGATGTTGAAAAGCGTATTGGAAAAATGGCGTGTATCTCTGAATTTATCTGCACTCAATTGTAAGCCATCCGAAGCGGCGGCTAAATTTATCAAATTGCTAGTGCCAAGTTCGATGTCATCTGCTATTTGTTTTGTAATGTCATCGCTTTGTATTTCGCTAGAAAGCTTCGCTATGGCAGCATGATTTTGATTGACATTCGCGACAATTTGCCATGATTTACTAGCATTCGCGCCAAGCGATATATTGGTGTGCAAGAAGTAGGCTCCTTTTTCACCCTTCACATCCGATTCTGCGCTTAGCCTTTGTCCTCTTCTGAAATTTTTAATTTGTAAAGGCGAGAGCAAATGTGTAGCACCTTCCAGCCCTAGTGACCAAGCTACATTTGCTTTCAAGGCTTCGCTCGGTTCTGCTTTGTCCACTATGATGGCACTTAAAGCGTAAATTCCTAGTCCACTAGCTGCGATTAACTCACTTCTTTTGTAGGCATCTACCAGATTGCTTGTGCCGTTTTGCAGTTCTGTTTCTACGCCATAAGGCAGAATGTTTTGGATGCCATCTAAGAGTGAAATTTCAACAGTATCTTCACTTAAATTGGTCAAAGTCGCCTTTCTGACAAAACCAAAACGATTGCTTGAACTCCACTGATAGCGAAAACACAAGCCTAAATCGTGATTGATTTCCTCAAAGATGACTTTATTGCCATAGATATTTTTGTAGAGGTTTCTACTCACTTCATACATTCCATCGAAGCGTTCGGAAAGCGGTTCCCAAGTCAGGCTTTTTCCTGCTTTTTTTATTCTGAAAATACTCTTACTGCCTGTTACTTCCGCCGATTCAGTGATTTTATCATCTGTATAATAGGGAAATAAAGCATAGAGTGCGTTTTTGCGCCCAGCCGTCAATCCACCATTGCTAGAAATGAACATCCAATGATTGGAATCACTCACAATGGTCATGAAAAAGGGGCGCATTTCATCGCTATTTGAAATTTTGAAATACAATTCCTGTCCGATTTCAACTTGGCTGATAGCGATGTCGGTATTGCTGTGCTGCTTTTGCTTTGTCGTACTCATGCTATTTGATTACGTGTGTTGATTTTACTAAATTACAATCACATCAAAAATAGCAGTTTCCAAAGGAATTCTATGTTTTTTATGGTTTTACTTTTGTACCTAGTTTTTTGTTTAATCCGATAGCTCTTTGGAGGTTCGATAAACCGTCCCTCGAAACAAACTCATCGTTTCACCCGTCGTTTCATTCAACACCGTCACATCAAAAGTCGCTGTTTTATTACCTAGTGTCAATTGTTTGGCTTCTGCAATCAAAATATCCCCTTCGTGGGCAGGTTTAGCATAGCTCATACTTGCATTCAAAGACACACTCAAACGCCCATGCGAGTTAGAAGCAAATGCAAAAGCACTATCGGCAAAGGCAACGTCACGCCCCCATGTATGATACCGAAGCCATTGAGCATTTCCTTGCGTACGCGCATTTGTAGCTTGCAGTAGCCTTCTGAAATTTCCAACAATTCCACGCCCATCCATTGGCTGAAATAGTCGGTTTGCATCATTTTTTCGTAGATGG
>JAHDCQ010000463.1 GCA_020629845.1 Saprospiraceae bacterium
GCTGGCTTATTTGTAGATAATGAAGTCGGTCTAGCTACGGCAACTGGCGTAGGAGAAGCAGTACTGAAATCCGTCGGTTCATTTTTAATAGTGGAACTGATGCGACAAGGCAAAACACCACAAGAAGCCTGCGAAGAAGCCGTCATGCGAATAGTACGAAAACAAGCGAACTATAAAGACATACAAGTAGGCTATATTGCGATGAATAAAGCAGGCGAAGTGGGCGCGTATAGCATTTTGTCAGGCTTTAATTATGCCTTAACGCGCGAAAGCGGCACGGAAGTAGTGGAAGTAGCTTCTTATATCAAGTAAAATATGCGATACCTAGTCATAGTACTATTGTGCTTTTCAAATTTGCTCTTTGCACAGGAGCAAGAAAGTATTTATTCGGTCGTTTATTTGGATTCTTTTGTAGTGACGGCTGCACGGCAGGGCTTTGATGCAGAAGACTTTATTCGACTCGTGCGGGAAGATGAGTCTTTTTATAAAGCCTTTCGCAACTTGCGCTTTTTGAGCTATGATTCCGATAATGCAATTGAAATTTTTGATAAATCTAATGCTAAAATTGCACTTTATGATGCTAAAACGCGCCAGACTGCCAAAGGACGTTGCCGCACGATGGAAGTACTAGACGAGCAAATAGATGGCAACTATTATAAACGGAAACGCAAGCCACGCTACTACACCGCGCGCATGTACGAACGACTATTTTTCACCGAAGGCGAAGAATGCGAAGCTCCTGAAGGCACAGCAGCCGCTTCTTCGGGTATGATAGAAAAGCGCATTGAGCAGCTTAAACGCCTCATTTTTCAGCCAGGCGAACGGGTAGATGTGCCGCTTATTGGTAACAAAACGGCTATTTTCTCTCCTGAAATGCAGTCTTATTATGACTATGCCATTCGCTCCAAAAGCTATCAAGGCAAAATAGATTGCTATGTATTTTCAGCGAAGGCGAAAGCGAATCAAAAGGAAAGCAAAACGGTCATTAAGTACCTCGAAACGTATTTTGATAAGGAGACTTTTCAAGTCGTAGCACGGCAGTATCGCTTAAAGCACTTTGGTACAGCCTTCGATTTTGATGTTACCATGGATATTCAGTTGCGTAAGTTGGGCAAACTCTATGTGCCGAAACAGCTCTACTATAAAGGCTTTTGGGACATTCCCACACAGAAGCCTGAATTTGTAGAGTTTTCTACTCGATTTTATAGTTTTAAGTAATTTTGAGATAATTACTCAATGAGTGAATGAAAGAATGCTGAATGAGTGAGTACTTAGATTGCATTCACTCATTCAGCATTCTTGCATTCACTCATTTACATTTTGAGCAGATTATTTTGCACATAATCCCGCACACCATCTTCTAGACTATAAAAAGGCGCATCATAGCCCACACTTCGCAATTTATCCATCTTGGCTTCTGTAAAATATTGATAGGTATCTCGAATATCGGCAGGCGTATCTATGAAGGAAATATTGGGACTCAAGTCCATCGCTTTGAAAGTAGCAGTTACTAAATCTATAAAGGGGCGCGCTTTTCCTGTACCTAAATTATATAAACCACTTGGCGTATTCGCTGCTTGCTCATAGAAAAAGTAACACACCCGCACCACATCCTTCACGTACACAAAATCCCGACTTTGATAGCCGTCCGCAATATCTGCCCGATGCGAACGAAAGAGTTTCATGCCGCCCGTTGCTTTTATTTGCTTCACCGTATGAAACACCACCGATGCCATGCGTCCCTTATGATATTCGTGTGGGCCGTACACATTAAAAAACTTCAAGCCTGCCCAAAAGGGTGGCTGTGTGTTTTGCTGCAATGCCCATTTATCGAAATCATTTTTAGAAACGCCATAAGGGTTCAAAGGCTCTAATTGTTCCACAATATCATGGCGGTCATCATAGCCCAATTCGCCTAAACCATAAGTAGCGGCACTGGAGGCGTAAATGAGCGGAATGCTGTGCTGAGTAGCTATGTTCCAAATGGACTTCGTATAATTTAGGTTAAGTTTATCAAAGATTGTGCTGTCTTTTTCGGTTGTATCAGTACGCGCGCCGAGGTGGAAAATGGCACTTACTTGAGGTGCGTTTTCTTCTAACCAATCCATAAATACATCACGGTGGATGCGTTTTTGATAGTGCAAGCTTTCTAAATTTTTATTTTTATCTGCCCGACTATATTCATCGACAATGATGATATTATAATGCCCTTGTTCATTGAGGTATTTGACCAAATAACTTCCTATAAAGCCTGCTGCGCCTGTAACTATAAGCATATTAGAGGGATGAGATATGAGGGATGAGCGATGAATTATAGTGCCTGATAGCCAGTATTCTCATTTCATATCTAATAAATTAAACAAAAAGCACGGCAAAGATATTTCTTTGCTAATAGACTTGCTACCTTTGGCAACTGCTAAATAAAAATATTAGAATATAAATATGAATAAACAGTGGACATTAGCCAAGCGTCCTGTGGGACTACCTGACGCTTCAACTTGGACATTTGAGACAAACCCTATTCCTGAAATTAAGAAGGGCGAATTTTTGATAAAGCAACACTATATCTCGCTCGACCCTGCTATGCGGGGTTGGATAAATGATATGAAATCTTACATCCCACCCGTACAAATCGGTGAGGTGATGCGCGCAGGTACAGTAGGAGAGGTCGTGCAGTCCAAGCACGATGGTTTTGCAGTAGGCGATTTTGTGTCAGGTTGGGGCGGTGTGCAACAATATACCGCAACAAATGGGGAACGTTACCATAAAGTAGACCCCAATATCGCGCCTTTGCCGATGTATATTGGCACACTCGGAATGCCTGGCATGACGGCTTATTTTGGCATAATCCAAGAAGGCAAAATTAAGGAAGGCGATGTCGTACTCGTATCAGGTGGTGCTGGTGCTGTGGGCAGTATCGTAGGGCAAATTGCTAAGATAAAAGGCTGCAAAGTTGTAGGTATCGCTGGTGGTCCAAAGAAGTGTGCCTACATGAAAGAAACACTCGGCTTTGATGGCGCGATTGACTACAAAAACGAAAATGTATACGCAGGTATAAAGCGCGAATGTCCTGATGGTATAGATGTATATTTTGATAATGTGGGCGGTGAAATTTTAGATTATGCCTTGGCAAATCTTCGGTTCCGTGCGCGCGTGGTGATTTGTGGTGCGATTTCACAATACAACAATCGGGAAAATATTCAAGGCCCGAAGAACTATCTATCTTTGCTTGTCAATCGAGGAACGATGCAAGGTATGGTAGTGCTAGATTATGCGAAAGATTATCGCAAAGCAGCGATGGAAATGGGCATGTGGATAGCACAAGGCAAGCTCAAGAGCCGCGAAGATGTCTATGAGGGCATTGAAAATTTTTATGAGACTTTCCTACGCTTATTCAATGGCGATAAGATGGGTAAGTTAGTTTTGAAAGTAA
>JAHDCQ010000464.1 GCA_020629845.1 Saprospiraceae bacterium
CTCACAGGCATCGTCTCTGACGAAAAAGGCGAGGCACTTATTGGGGTCAGCATCGCGATTCAAGGAACGGCATCGGGAACAGTAACGGATTTTGATGGACAATTCAGTCTGACAAGTTCACAGGCTTTGCCTTGGAATTTGAGTGTTTCCTATATTGGCTATGCTACGCAAACGCTAGTAGTAAAATCCGCACAAGAAGCACTGAATATACAGCTAAGCGACGATCCTTATCAACTAAATGAAGTAGTCGTTTCTGCAAATAAACGCTTGCAGTCTTTACAGCAAATTCCGATGTCTATTACTGCAATTTCCCCTTTGGCATTGCGTCGTGCAGGACATGTGCAGTTTACCGATTTTGCAAGCGGCGTACCCAATTTAGGTTTCAGTCCTTCGGGGAGTGGCAATCTGGGACGTGCCAACTATGGCGTATCCATACGTGGTATTGAAGGTACAGGTACAACGGCTTTCTACTTAGACGAAACACCACTGCCCGAAGACATCAGCATACGGATGCTGGATGTGGCACGAATTGAAGTGCTGAAAGGCCCGCAAGGTACATTGTACGGTGCGCGTAACATGGGCGGTGCTGTGAAAGTAGTCAGCAATCAGCCAAACACCGATGAAGTACAGGGGGCAGTGAATCTGTCATTGGCTAATGTTGCAGAGGGCGACTTTGATTATAATGCACGAGGCAGTCTGAATATTCCTTTGGGAGATAAACTTGCGCTGCGCGTGGGTGGCTATTACGACTTTGAGTCGGGCATATATGACCGTATGATTGACCGTAGCGCGAATGTGCTGAACTTACAGTCTGTCGTTGCAACCACTCTAGCAGACGGCACAGCTTACAACATTTCGACGCAAAGCTGCCCAGAGTGCAATTTGGAAGATATTGAAAATATTGATGATGAACTGAACTATGGGATACATGCAAGCTTAGGCTTTTTTCCAACGGAACGTTTGTCTTTCATCCCAAAAGTAATTGTACAACGTCAAAGTGGCGAAGGCTACGATTTTTCAGAAGGCAGCCCTGATAATTTCACTCAAATCAGAGGAGCAGGTATTCCTGAATCCTTTGAAGACAATTGGGAATTTTACGCGCTAACAGGCAAATTGGATTTGGACAAAGGCAGCATTATTTCTGCAACTTCCTACCTCAATCGAGTGGTGGTGGAACGCGAAGATGCTAGTGAATGGAATAGCGCAGTACTGCTCGGCTATGTAGCTGGCAATGCAGAGGCGAATGATTTTTGGGCAAGCCAAATGGCGGTAGATAGAGGCATCACACAATTCACACAGGAATTGCGCTATCAAAGTAATTTGGACGGACGTTTCAACTTCACCGCAGGGCTATTTTATACCGAAGAAGAAAAGACTGCTTTCTGGCTAGATGATAATACAGGCATCAATGAATATCTAGCGATTAATGTCTTTGAAGATGAAGCTTCTTTGCCATTTATCTCGGATAAGGACCTACCATTTTATCGTTTTGATGGCATATACAGCAATCGCGAATTTGCACTTTTTGGCGAAGCCTATTTTCAAATCAGCCCCAAATTAAAAGCCACACTTGGTTTGCGCTATTTCGATGCACAAAACAGCATAGATGCACTAGAAGACGGCTATTTCACAGGCGAACCAAACCTTGTACAAGGCGAGCAACCCGAAACGGGCTTCAATCCTAAATTGAGCTTGACCTATCAGTTAAACGCTAACCAAATGCTCTATGGCGTGCTGGCGCGGGGTTTCCGTTTGGGCGGTGTCAATGATGTGGTTTCGCTACTGTTCTGTGGAGAAGAATTACCACAAGATGCCAATGGCAGCGCGACTTTCCCACGCTTCTACGAATCCGATTTTTTGTGGAATTATGAATTAGGCTTTAAAAGCAAATGGGCAGATGGCAAATTCATCACCAATGCAGCAATATTTTACAATGACTGGCAAAACCTGCAACTCGCACGTCCGCTAGAGTGTGGCTATAGCTACATTGATAATGTGGGAGAAGCCCGCACTTTTGGCGCAGAATTGGAAGTGAAAGCAAAACTCACCCCTCGGCTTGAGCTTGGTGGCGGACTAGGACTACTCGATGCAAAAGTTACGGATGGTGGCGAATTTAGCTATCTCGTAGAAGCGGGGGATCGTATTGCATTCACACCTGATGTGACAGCAAATGCAAGCTTGCAATACAATATCCAACTCAAGGACGATGCCTTATTTTATCTCTGGTCGAATCTGCAATATATGGGCGAACGCCTAAACACGTTCAGTCCAGAAGACCCAGCCGAAGCCTTTTTGATTTTCGCGCCTTATACGCTACTAAATGCGCGTATCGGCTTGGAATTTTCCAACTATCGCCTTTCCATTTTTGGACGAAATCTAACGAATACCATCGCGAATTTCGGTACACCGCGCGCCTTCAATGGCGAAGTACCTGACAGAGCAAGATACAGTATCAGTCGTCCACTAACGATTGGGGTGCAAATGGGTATTTATTTCTAAGTACAACAAAATAAATGAAAACATGAGAAAAGTAGAATTGAAAAAACGGAAAAGTTCAATCAATGGCTTCGGCATTTTTACAAGTCATACCATCACAAAAGATGAAGAATTCTACATCATCCCTCTGACCGTCATTCATACGGAGCCACATGCCCGTTGTGCGAGAATTGCTGATGGAAAATATGTCCATGATGATGCAGTATTGGATTGGGTAAATCATTCTTGCGCGCCCAATGCTACGCTAGATATTGACAGACCAGACCCTGTTTTAAGTGCCATTCGTACTATCGAAGCAGGAGAGGAAATTGTCGTGGATTACAACCAAACAGAGGTACAAGGTATCACGACGGAATGTAGCTGCAAAGCCTTGAATTGTAAAGGCTATTTTATCCGACTGTAAGTGCTTGTACACTGTAAAATAAGTTTTACAGAGTTTTTAGCAGACTGCTCATGAAGACATTTTATCCGATACGTTTTGTACACAAACCTGCCCGTTTGCACAGCAGATGGGTTCGTAGATAGTCGGTTACTCTCGTTTGCAAAGCAAAAACTGAACGAAAATAAAATCGTCGGAAGATTTGGAATTGTCCGACGGTTAAAAACACATTAAAATTACAAACGCATGAAACGCATATTCAAATTAACACTCGCGACATTATTCATTATTCATTGTTCATTATTCATTACAAACGCGCAAGTCGCAATCAACACCGACAACAGCACACCCGACGCATCCTCGATATTGGATATAAAAAGCACCGATAAAGGGGTACTCGTTCCACGCATGACCAGCAGCCAAAGAAGCATGATTAGCAATGCTGCTACGGGACTATTGGTTTTCGATACTACGACGGAGAGTTTTTGGTTCAAAAACAGTACGGTTTGGGTAGAACTGGCAGGAAATAGTA
>JAHDCQ010000465.1 GCA_020629845.1 Saprospiraceae bacterium
GGCTGCCTATTCTTGGTACAACCGATAAGGATGACAGCACAACAACAATTGGATATGAATTGTCACACTTTTTTATTGAAAAAAATAGGAAAAATAGCAGGACATATCGTGATGGAAAACGAAAGTCATTGTGAAATTGAACGTTGTGACACCAAAGAAACTCTATTGGTTGAAAAGACCAAAATTCGGAAGGTGAATGGTAAATCCTTTCATGTAAAACATGGTATTGCTGTGGCAGATATAGCTGCTTGGGATATTTTTTGTATGGAAAATGGAGATGTGTTGAGGGCTAGAATTTTGGATAAAAATTGGAAAAGCTATAAAGTTCAATTAGACACAGGCGAAGAGGTACAGCTTGCAAAAACAGAGATTGTACGGGTGAATGATGATTTTTTACGCCTGCGCCGCGTCAGCCATAATGTAGTAGCGGAACTCGTACATTGGTATTGGTAAATAAGGGCATTTGGTAGGTTATTTTCTAAAGCTCTAAAAACACAAAAATCAGGAAAAGGAGCCGCCTAGCTGTGGCAATATGTATGCACTAGGAATGCTGTAAAACGATACGGTCATTCATAGGCATAGCTATGGCCAAAGGCGGCATTTTTTTCGACTAGACTTTTAGATATGAGACATAAGATGTGAGACTTTTTAGTCCACACATAGCTGCCAAGAACCTCTATTTTTAAACTAAGTGAAACAAAACAATTAAGACATGAACGCACTAAAAAATATGATTTGTTTGCTAGTATTTGTAGCATTTACTAGTAATATTTGGGCAACTTCAACGACCAATACAACAATAGAATCGCAACCATTGGCAGCACTTCAATCGCCTGTAGATACGGGTAAATACGTTGTGGTCTTTATGATAAATGGCAATGAATATAAAGGAAAAGTACTGAAGGAAACAGCGCAAACATTGACCGTAGAGACCTTAGATTTAGGAGAATTGGAGTTGTTTAAAGATTTGATAAAGCGCGTAGTGGAAGTGGACGAAGAAAACATTGCGCGCCTATATCGCAATAACTATCAGGCGATAGATACGCGCTATTTTTTTGGTACGAATGGCTTTTCGGTCAATAAAAATGCAGGCTATTATCAGAATACTTGGGTGTTTTTCAACCAATTCAATTATGGTTTGACCGATAACTTATCCGTTGGCGGGGGCGTAGTGCCACTGTTTTTATTCGGTGAATTTGGAGGAGAAATTACCCCCTTTTGGGGAACGGTAAAATATTCCATTCCTATGCCCTATGAAAAATTCCACTTAAGTGTCGGTTCGCTCTTTGGAAGAATCGGTACGCAAGAAGATTCAGGCTTTGGCTTACTCTTCACTCAAGCCACCTTCGGTACGCCCGATGCGAATATCAATTTGGGGGTAGGCTATGGCTTCGCAGGCGGGGAGTTGGCAAGTCGTCCAACCGTCACGCTTAGCGGACTATGGAAAATGAACAATAATATGGCATTTATCAGCGAAAATTACCTCATCAGTAGCGAGTTTGGTGATACGGCAGTCATTACCTCCGCAGGTCTGCGCTTTTATCTGAAGAAAGTGTCTATAGATGCGGCTCTAGTGCGACCGCTTCCTACGGATGGTGGATTTTGGGCATTGCCCTGGCTGGGTATCTCTGTGCCATTGGGTAAATATTAGGCAACATGATTTGGGGAGGCAGAAAGCACTCTGAATCTATATCATAAATTTAAAACACTTTGCATCATGAAAACACACTTGAACTACATATTCGCTTGCTGCGGTAGGAAGCTATTAGATCGCTTCCATTGCATACCGTCGCACGCTGTATAATCTCCATCATAAAGGTATGTATTGATTTTTTTTGAAACCATTTGAAACACACTATTTGCATCAAATTGAAGTAATTAAGACTAAAGAAATAATGCCACCAATAGAGGCAAAACATTGGTGCAATAGTGTTTTAATTTCATCGTGGGGGCTTCACCGTCCTCACGATTTTTCTATTTGGAACTAAAGCTTAGGAAAGGCTGTTTTTAGCAAAAAACGAATATGCAGCGAAGAATTGCTTTAGTAACAGGCGTAAGTAGGCACAAAGGATTAGGCAAAGCAATTTGCCTAGAATTAGCAGGGCGCGATATGGACATTTTCTTCACCTATTGGACAGCCTATGATAATGCGATGCCCTGGAAAGTAGCCGCCGAAGAACCGCAGCAAATCCAAGCTGAAATAGAACAATTGGGCGTGCGTTGTGCATCTTTGGAACTTGATTTGACTGCGCCCAATGCTATCACAAACTTACTAGAACACATTGAGAACACCCTCGGAAAACCCTCCATCCTCATCAATAATGCCACCTATAGTACTTCCACTTCTATTGACGATTTATCAGCAACTGAATTAGATAAACACTA
This sequence comes from Saprospiraceae bacterium, assembly GCA_020629845.1. Lineage (GTDB taxonomy): Bacteria > Bacteroidota > Bacteroidia > Chitinophagales > Saprospiraceae > JAAUTG01. The sequence continues at coordinate 2,386 of JAHDCQ010000465.1, forward strand.
TGCCGTAAATGTAAAAGCAACTACATTGCTGACCATTGAATTTATCCGTCAATTTGCGTTTGCATCGGGTGGACGGATTATCAATATCAGTTCAGGGCAGTCGCTGGGAGAGATGTCCAATGAAATAGCTTATGCCATCACAAAAGGCGCGATAGAAACCTTTACCCAAACCATTTCACAAAGCATAGCTGCAAAAGGAATCACGATTAATGCCGTCAATCCTGGCCCGATAGATACAGGCTGGATGGATAAGCAACTTTATCAGGAACTGGAACAGTGTTTTCCTACAGGGCGTGTTGGACAGCCCGAAGATGCATCGCGCTTAATAGGCTTCCTTTGCAGCGAAGAAGCGCGTTGGATAACAGGTCAAATTATTCATTCCGAAGGAGGATTTATACGATAATGATGAAGACAAAAATAGAAACAAATCGCTTACTCCTACGCCAGTTCGTACCCGAAGATTATGAGGCGGTATTTGAGTTTGCATCGCATCCAGAAGTGCAACGCTATACAGGAACCGCATCCCTAAAATCGCTAGAGGAAGCAAAAGAACTGATTGCAAATGTTTGGCTTAAAGACTATGCTACCTATGGTTATGGGCGTTTGGCTTGCATGTATAAGCCCGACAACAAAATCATTGGTTTTGCAGGTCTAAAATACTTGCCCGAGCTTGGTGGCATCACCGATTTAGGCTATCGCTTCCTACCTGAATATTGGAATAAAGGCATCGCCACAGAAGCTGCTATCGCGCTCATTAAATATGGCTTTGAAAGTCTGCAATTGGAACGTATTCATGCCATAGTAATGCCTGAAAATGGGGCATCTAGTCGGGTATTGGAAAAGGCGGGTTTTCGCTACTATAAAACCGACGACTATGACGGTGATGGAGGAAGTTACTACTGGTATGAAATTCTAAAAATGGACTATGAAAAAGCCAACTGCTAATCCCTCAGCAGTTGGCTCGAACGGGTGATTTCGTTGTTTAATAATATGCCAGTT
>JAHDCQ010000060.1 GCA_020629845.1 Saprospiraceae bacterium
CTGACATTAGATACTTTTTCTATACCTCATCTAAAATATTTTGTTTTAGATGAGATGCGTAGGTTATTATTTTCCTCGTCCCTAAAGAGTCAATGGTGAAAGAATCAGGCTTTCAAGCGAAAGCCCACGCCATGTATATTCTCTATTTTTAGCGCGGCATCTTGCTTTAAGTACTTCCGAAGACGAGAGATAAAGACATCTAGGCTGCGCCCCAGAAAATAGTCATCTTCGCCCCATATTTTTTCCAAGATTTCAGAGCGTTTTAGTACTTGTCCCTTACGCTCAATGAAAAACTTCAACAGGTCTGCTTCACGTTGGGTGAGTCGACGCTCATTGTCATTGATGCGCAAGGCTAAGTTAGGATAGTCAAATTGATAGCCTCCCACTTCCAGTGGGCCATTTATATCAGGGCGTAGGACTTTGCTGCGGCGCAAAAACACCTCAATTTTTAGTATCAATTCTTCAATACTAAAGGGCTTGGTAATATAGTCGTCGCCACCAATGCGGAGTCCGTGAATACGATCTTCTTTCAGCGACTTGGCTGTGAGGAATAAGATGGGGGTTTCCATGTCGTGCTTGCGAATTTCTTCCGCAATCATGAAGCCGTCCACTTCGGGCAGCATTACGTCTAGGATGCACAAATCAAATTGCGTTGTTTGGAGTACATCTAAAGCCGCTTGTCCATCCATGCAATGGGTTACTTGATAGCCTTGTAGCTCCAAATTATCTTTCGTGACAAAGCTTAAGCTTTCGTCATCTTCTACGTACAATAAGTGTGCTTTATTCATTGTGTTTCTGTTTTAGGTGTAGGGATTATTTCATTTTTGAAGGCTAAAAACGGACATCCTATCGCTAAATGCTACAAAAACCGACGAAATACGTATTTTCTTTGTCTAAATCAAGTTACTAAAGGCATCCGAATTTCTACGGTAGTGCCTTTATCTTGCTCACTTTCTAAATCCAGTTTCCAAGCATGGGCTTGGCAAATATTTTTGATATAAAACAACCCCAAACCAAAGCCTTTTACATTATGTACATTGCCCGTTGGTACGCGATAAAATTTCTGAAATACTTTATCTTGATGTTCCTTCGCAATGCCGATACCTTCATCAGCAATCTGCAAATGCAATTTGTTGCCTTTGCGTTGCATATTAACGCTCAGGTGTGGTTTATCCTTGCAATATTTGATAGCATTGTCGAGTAAATTATGCAAAATATTACTAAAATGCAGCTTATCGGCTTGTACAATGGGCGCGGGGTCGAGTAGGTTGGTTTGCAGCGTACCGCCGAGTTGTTCTACTTTTAGACGTGTGCCTTTCAGACAATCATCTATCAATTCCTGTACATTGATAGGTTCTAGATTAAGTTTGAAATTATCGCGTTCTATACGCGCGATTTGTAGCACTTTTTCCACTTGTCCATTCAGGCGTTCATTTTGCTGCTTAATAATGTTGGCGTAACGATTCAGGCGGGTATTGCCTTTTATATTTTCATCATTCAAGAATACATCAGCCGATATTTTTATGGTCGAAATAGGGGTTTTGAATTCATGTGTCATATTATTGATAAAGTCTTTCTGCATTTCAGAAAGTCGCTTTTGCCGCATAATCACAAACATGGAAAAGGTAAAGAAAATAACCGTAAGCAAGAGGATAGCAGTCATCACTATGGTCGGAAGCATACTCTCTAAAATGTGATTGGTACGCTTCGGAAAACTCACGCCAAAGTAGTAGAGGTATTTGTCGTAGGTCGGGAGTTCGGCTTGTGCTTCGCCCTCTTCCGTTTCTTGGCCATAGCGAATGAAGTCACCGCCTACCATCTTCTTAGTGGCACAATCATAAATGGCATAGCGAAAATTTTCTTCTAGCCCTACGGCTTCCAACTCTTTCTTCAAGAAATATTCTAAGCTATTCGCATTTATCACCTGATTGATATTCACAACATAATAGTTGTTCGATACGCGCTCAATGAGGTCATATTGTGGCATTGTTTTAATTTTTTCAAAGCCCTTCGCTACATTTCGCAACGCGATATTTACCTTTTCATGAAATTCTTGCTCCTTCAAGTTCCAAGTATTCATCACCCAATAGGATTGCATCCCAATAATGCTCACAATCGCTATGGTGCCAAGCAAAATGACCCGTGTGATGGTACTGTTTTTCATGTGTGATATTTACGAAACACTCCGTGCTTTTGTGTCTCTGTGTTTAGCAATAGAAACTCGAAAATACAGGCAATTCGTCTGTTTTGGAAGTCATTAACAAGCGATTAACAAGAAGGTTCGTAAATACTTAATGAGTGAATTGTGAATGCCTTAATGAGCGAATGAAATTTATAATTATTCACTCATTCAAAATTCTTTCATTCACTCATTGAGTATTTACGAAGGTTCTGCTAAAATTTAGACAAAAAATCGTTTCGCTTTTCAAAATCTAGGGCTATTTTTGCGCTTTGTGTCTGGTAAACGAGCAATTGTGTTATTTGGAGTTTCTATTTTCACATAAATTTTTATTTTACGAAATCTAAGTAATGGTAGATTAATAAATGTACCTTCTTGAGTAGCTAAAAATAGACACAAACAATACACAGTATACGTATGCTGAACTCACTTTTGAAATATTACCCAAGCGTTTCCAATTTTCCTACCTATAAATCGGGCATTCTTAGCGAAGCTGTAAGTAGTACTTATCTGCTTACGACTCCTATTTATATAAATATGCAATTTAGTTTTTTTACAAAATCAAATACACGTATGAAGTACTTTGCTAAACTGAGCCTATTGTGCGCAGCCTTCTTATTGATGGCAAGTGCAGCAATGGCACAATTCACAGCAAATGGTACAGTAACCGATGAAGATGGCGAGCCACTCATTGGAGCTACTGTACTCGTAAAAGGAACAGCGATTGGTACTGTCACAGATTTTGACGGTTCTTACACACTTTCTGTTCCTGAAAGTCCAGCTACTTTGGTTATTTCTTATACAGGTTATGCTGGTACAGAGGTAGAAGTAAGTAGCACGAACCCAACGGCAAACCTTGCACTTGCAAGCGATGTAGCAAATCTAGAAGAAGTAGTCGTGACGGGTTTTGCATCAAGCGTAAAGCGTAAAAACTTAGCGAATGCAGTAGCATCTATTGGTTCGGAGGAATTGACAGGTGTAACTTCCCAGTCTACGATGGAAGGTTCGTTATATGGTAAATTTACAGGGGCAGAGATTCGTTCCAACTCTGGCGCGCCAGGTGGTGGTATGTCTGTACGCCTTCGTGGAGTGACATCTGTATTCGGTGACCAACAACCACTTTACATCGTGGATGGGGTATACATGGATAACAAGACTATCTCTTTGGGGACAAACATTGTAACGGCTGCGGCTGGCGGTGGTAATTCTGCTTCTAACCAAGATGATGCTTCTAACCGTATCGCGGATTTGGATGCAGAGGATATCGAAAATATCGAAATCCTTAAAGGTGCATCTGCGGCGGCTATTTATGGTTCGCGTGCAGCAGGTGGTGTGGTTATTATCACTACTAAAAAAGGTAAAGAAGGGAAACCAAAAATCAGCTTCTCACAGCGTATTGGTACCACTTCTGCCATTCGCCTACTCGGTACACGCGATTGGGATGCAGCAAAAGTAGAATCTGTATATGGTCCAGATGCAGCAGCAGCGTTCAACTCGAATCCATTTACAGATTATGAAAATGAATTATTCGGTAATTCAGGTTTGTTATCTACGTCTCGCTTTGAAGTTTCAGGTGGTACAAAGAAGACGAGCTATTTCGTAGGTGGTACAGTACAAGACAATGAAGGTATTGTAGAAAACACAGGCTACAAGAAAAATTCATTGCGTATCAATATCGGACAGGAATTGGCGAGCTGGTTGAAGTTGGATGTATCAACGAACTACATTGATTCACGAGCAGATCGTGGTCTTTTCAACAACTCGAACTCGAACACTACAGTAGGTTATGCATTAGCATTTACACGCCCATGGGATGTATTGCAAGCAGACAAAGATGGTGTCTATCCTGCTTTGAATCGTGTTGGTTCTAATGTATTAGAGACCGTAAATGTTATCACCAATCGCGAGGACGTTAACCGTTTCGTAGGTGGTGCTACCCTTACTTTTGACATCATCCAAAACGATAACTCAAGCCTTCGCCTAGTAACACGTGCTGGTTTGGACCAGTACACTTTACGTAGTACAGGTATCTTCCCACAGTCTTTATCTTACTATCGTTCGCCAGGAACATTGGGTGGGGTATCTGTGAGTGGTTCAGCAGTAAATCAAAACACGAACTTGAGTGCATTCTTAGTACACTCTTACTATACTGATTCTGGTTTGAGTTTCACTACACAAGGTGGTGTGACACAAGAAGATTTCTACTTAGATCGTGTAACAACGACAGCAACTGGCTTGAATGGTTCTCAGACAAACGTGGATCAAGCAGCTAACTTCTTGACCGACCAATTCATTCTTCCACAGCAGGATAAGGGTTTCTTCGTTCAGGAGGAAATTAATCTTGATGATAAAGTGATAGCAACGGTAGGTCTTCGTGGTGATAAGTCTTCGAACAACGGTGATGCAAACCAATTATACTTCTATCCAAAAGCAAATATCGCGGTTAATATCGCTGAATTTGACGGTATGAACGATGGCATATTAGACCAATTGAAACTACGTGCTGCCTATGGTGAAGCGGGTCGTTTCGCAAACTTCAATGACCGTTTCAATGCTTATAATGCAACGGCAATTGATGGTCGTTCAGGTTTGAGTTCCTCTGCACTATTGGGTAATAGTAACGTAGGACCAGAACGTCAGACAGAACTAGAGTTTGGTCTAGATGCAGCCATTTTAGATAATAAATTAGGCTTCTCGGCAACCTACTACATCAAAGGCGTAGATGACCTATTAATGCAGCAACAGCTACCTACTTCTACAGGCTTTTCTCGTAGAGTATTGAATGTAGGTTCTTTACAAAATAGAGGTATCGAATTAGAATTGAATGCTAGTCCTATACGTTCTGAAGGCTTCAATTGGAGAACAGACTTGCGTTGGTGGAAGAATAATTCTGAAATTACACGCTTGGATATTCCTGCTTTCAACTTGGGTGGTTTCGCAGCTAGTTTAGGTCAAGGACGTATCGAGGAAGGAAGTTCTGCAACACAACTCGTAGGTACATATAATCCTGCAGACTGTGCAACAGCAGATTGCTCTGACCTTGATCCGAATGGCGACGGTTTCCGCGTATATGGTGATGCTGAACCAGACTTCAACATGAGTTGGTGGAACGGCTTCAATATTGGTAATTTAGATTTCAACTTCCTCTTCCACTGGAAGCAAGGTAGTGAAGGGGTGAACTTGAGTACATTATTATATGACTTAGGTAATACCACTTGGGATTACGATGACCTTACACTCGATCCAGCAGGTGAGCGTGTAAATGGTGACTATCGTACATCAGAATGGTTTGCAGGTAATGCTGGTCCTTGGATTGAAGATACCAGCTACATCCGCTTGCGTGAGGTAGGTGCATACTATACTATTCCAAGCTCTATGTTAGGTGATGTAGCAACGCTAAAATTGGGTGTTTCTGGTCGTAACTTAATCAACATCTTTGATTACAATAGCTATGACCCAGAGGTATCTAACTTTGGTGGTAATGTACTTGTAAATAGCATCGAAGTAACACCATTCCCAAGTGCTAAAACGATGAACTTCCACGTGAAGGTAACATTCTAAATTATTTAGTCTTTGGGATATATAGTCTTTGGTCTTTGGCTATCTAAAGACTAAAGACCAATAACTAAAGACATAAAAAAAAGAAAATGAAATTAATCAAAATATTTTGCCTAGTCTTCGCTTTCAGCTTTGCTTTTACAGGCTGCGAAGTAGAAGAATTTGGTAATCCAAACGCTCCCACAGCAGAAGATTTGTTGGATGGAGCATCTTTAGCCGATTTGCAATTACTCTTGTCAGGTGTGGAGTCTGTGCTTCGCAACGACATGGGTTTCCACTATAATACCGTAAGCATGGTAGGTCGCGAATATTACGACCTAACTGGTACGGATCCTCGCTATACTGGTGAGCTTTTAGGCGCGCAAGGTGCGATTTTAGATAACAATGGCTTCTTGACTACGCGTTCATTTGGGCAAGTATATCGCGTGGCGCGTAATGCTAACAACCTCGTAAGCGCAATCAATAATTCTCTAGCAGGTTTGAGCGATGCGCAAATCAATGGCTTAGTAGGAGTGGCTGAAACTTTCAAGGCACATTCTTTGCTATTAGAGCTAAATCGTCAATACCAAAATGGTATCCGTGTAGATGTAGCAGATGCAGATAACTTAGGCGCGTTCTTGAGCTACGAAGGTAGCTTAGATGCACTAGAAGGTGTTCTTGATGCAGCGTATAGCCAACTACAAGGTGCAGGCGATGCTTTTCCTGTTGCGCTTTCGTCTGGCTTTGCAGGTTTCGATACGCCAGCTACTTTTGCACAGTTCAATCGTGCATTAGCGGCACGTGTAAACCTTTACCAAAATGATGCGGCAGGATTAAACGCAGCATTGACTAATTCTTTCATGGACACCGAAGGTGACATGACTACTGGTGCATATCACGTATTTGGTTCTAGTGGCAACGACATTCTGAATCCATTGGTAGTAGTACCTGGTCAGGATTTATTCATGGCACAATCTTGCTTCATCACTGATGCAGAAGAAGGTGATACCCGTGTAGCGAGTAAGACAGCATTCTTGGAAGGTGGTGCGTCTTTGGACGGACTTACTAGCGAATACCAAGTAGCATTGTACCCTACCAATACCACACCTGTGCCAATCATTCGCAATGAGGAGTTAGTTTTGATGTTGGCAGAAGCGCGCTTACAAAATAGTGATGTAGATGGTGCAGTATTTGCACTAAATGTGGTACGTACAGCAGCAGGTTTACCAGAGCTGGATGCTTCTACTATGAGTGTAGATGATGCTACCAATGCTTTAATCTACGAGCGTCGTTATTCACTATTTGGAGAAGGACACCGTTGGGTTGATATGCGTCGTTGGGGTCGTCTAGGCGATATCAAAGTTGATCGTGCAGGCGATGTGATTCATACGCAATTCCCACGTCCTGTAACGGAAGAAGGATAACAAGCACTTAATCCAAGTTATAGACAACTTGAGTTTAAGCATAGAATACAAGCGACTTGAAAGAGGCTGTCTAATTTTTTTTTAGACAGCCTCTTTTAAAAAACCAAACTTATGAAAAAATAAAAGATAGAGAGCATGACAAACCTAGCCACCCACACCTACGCACAAGCCCAAGATGCAAAAGATCCCTTACGCGCCTATCGCAATCGTTTTCATATGCCAATGCAAGCTAATGGCAAACCATATGTCTATCTATGTGGCAATTCACTCGGTTTGCAGCCAAAATCTACTGCCGCTGCTTTGCAACAAGAATTATTAGATTGGCAAAACTTAGGTGTAGAAGGGCATTTTCATGCAAAAAATCCGTGGATGCCCTATCACGAGTTCCTTACCGAAGCAATGGCCCGCGTAGTTGGTGCAAAGCCTATTGAAGTAGTAGTGATGAACACATTGACCGTGAATCTGCACCTGATGATGGTATCCTTTTACCGTCCGAAAGGAAAACGCACTAAGATTTTGATAGAAGCCGATGCTTTCCCGTCGGATAAATACGCGGTGGAATCACAAATTCGCTTTCACGGACTCGACCCCAAAGAATGCCTTATCGAATTGCAAGCGCGCGAAGGCGAAGTTTGCTTAAGGAACGAAGACATACAAGCCCTCATTGAAGAACAAGGCGAGGAAATCGCGCTGATTCTTTTTGGCAACACCAACTACTACACAGGGCAGTTTTTTGATATGAAACGTATCAGCGCATGGGGACATGCCAAAGGCTGCTTCGTAGGTTTCGATTGCGCGCATGGAGCGGGTAATGTACCACTAGACCTACATGATTCGAATTGTGATTTTGCGGTTTGGTGCAATTATAAATACCTGAATGCTGGGCCAGGTAGTTTGGGTGGTGCATTTGTACATGAACGCCATGCACACGACCCGAATATGCCACGCTTCGAAGGCTGGTGGGGACACAACAAAGCCACACGTTTCAAAATGCGTGATGCCTTCGATCCTACTCCAGGTATTGAGGCATGGCAATTGAGTAATCCACCGATATTATCAATGGTTGCAGTTTGGGCTTCGCTACAAATCTTTGACGAAGTAGGTATGAATAATTTACGCAAAAAAGCCCTATCGCTCACAGGCTACTTAGAAACACTCGTAAAATCTCTCGGCGACGATATCATCAACATCATCACGCCTAGCGATACAGCACAACGTGGATGTCAGCTATCCATTCAGGTGAAAAACGCAGATAAGACACTATTTGATACCATAACAAAAGCGGGTGTCATTGCCGATTGGCGCGAGCCTGATGTTATACGTGTCGCGCCTACGCCCATGTATAATTCCTATGAGGATGTGTATCGCTTTTATGTTCTTTTGAAAGAAGCAATTGGGAAATAATACCAATCCATGTTCAAAAATTGTATTAAGCTGGATAGTGATTTTTTTCTTAGACAAGGCTTGTCTGCTACAAGCAGGCATTTTTCTTAGACATCCTTTTGGCTGGCTATTAAAAATAACGAAGTCTAAGGAATAAAAGCACTCCAGAATAATGCAACTTTTGGATATGGATTGGTATAATACGCAATAGCAGTGGCTATTAGCCGCGGGCGATGAATACTATTTTTCGCCTTATTTCAACAATAAATATATTCGAACACTTATATAACATATAGCATATCTTTATGCCCTTGTTTATGACATTTTAGAATAAAAAAATATGTTGTAGACATATGGCTAGAATCGAGCTTAGCACACTATAAATTAAATACTAAATTACTATTCATGTATACAAAGAGAAAATTCCCTTTAGCGGGCATGATAAAATGGACAAGAAGGGATATTTATATATTTATTCTTATTGGTGTCATTCCTGTTTTTCTCTATAAAGGATTGGGACTCTACTGGTTGCACCTTCCGTGGTTGCCTATCGGAGTAGTGGGTACTGCCGTTGCCTTTATTGTAAGTTTTAAAAACAATGCTTCGTACGATAGATTGTGGGAAGCAAGAAAAATTTACGGTGGCATTGTGAATGCATCTCGTTCTTTTACCTTAATGATAAACGACTTTATATCGAACAAACACGCGGAAACTCCACTTTCGGATGAAGAGTTATTTAAGATTAGAAAAACGATGGTCATGCGGCATGTGGCTTGGATGACCAGTCTCAGGCACGCGCTTCGGCAACACAAACCCTGGGAAGTCAGTAAAGTACATAAATCCGATCAGGAATACATGAAAAGAATAGAAGTGCGTGAGTGGACGTATTCGCTGGCAGAGGAACTCGACGGCTATGTGTCTGAAGCAGAAAAAGAAGAGATTTTAAGCAAAAAAAACAAGCAAGCAGCCTGTTTAAATTTACAATCTCGGCATTTGAATAAATTGTTGGACGCGGGCTTGATTGAAAACTTCCGACACATGGAAATGCAAAATCTGCTCACAGAATTCTTTACCTTACAAGGCAAAGTGGAGCGCATTAAAAACTTTCCCTATCCGCGCCAATTTGCTACTTTAAATTATCTTTTTGTGTGGATATTTATCATCCTATTGCCATTAGGGATGATGCATGAATTTGAAAAGATAGGCTTGTTAGTAGTAGATGCTATTCGTGAACATATGAAGGTACATGATAGTCCCATACATGCTGTCGTGGAATATGTTGGGTTTAATTTTGTTTGGGTGACTGTACCCTTTACGGTTATTGTTTCTTGGATTTTCCATACGATGGAGCGGATCGGAGAAACTACAGAAAATCCATTTGAAGGCAATCCTAATGACATTCCAATTACTACAATGTCTAGAGGAATAGAAATTGACATTCGACAAATGATTGATGATGACCCAGCTCTTATTCCCGGACCGATAGCACCACAGTTTGATATTCAGATGTAGAATAAAATGGCTCTTTGACAATTTTTGCCAGATGGACGGGCGACTCCAAGCTCGCTTGTCCATTCGACAGTAAAAATCGTCAAAGAGCCAATAAAACTTATCCTTCTCTGACCTTTAGAAAATCAAGATATAGCAAAATTTGTCATCCCAAAGAAAAAGCCTACCTTGCTTGGGATAGTGATATTTTTTTAGAAAGGTGAAATGCCACATGTAGCATTGAACTCATAAATTCACAAAAAATCACCAATCCATGCTCGTCAAGACCTATGCTAGTGCCGTCTTTGGAGTAGATGCAAAAACGATAACGGTAGAGGTAAACGCTGGCGGTATCGTACCTGCTGGACATAAGTTTCTACATCTCGTAGGACTACCTGATAATGTAGTACGCGAAGGCTTTTCGCGCATTGAAGCGGCTGTTAAAAATGTACGCTACAAAGTACCTCGCCTTAAGCTTATCATCAATCTCGCTCCTGCCGATATTCGCAAAGAAGGTTCTTCATTCGACTTGCCGCTTGCAATCGGACTCTTAGCGGCTACCAAGCAAATTAGTGCAGAAAAATTAGGCGATTATGTGCTGATGGGCGAGCTGTCTTTGGATGGCGGATTGCGTCCTATAAAAGGCGTTTTACCCATTGCTATACAAGCGCGTAAAGAAAAATTCAAAGGCATTATTGTACCCAAAGAGAATGCCCGCGAAGCTGCGATTGTGAATAATTTAGAAGTGTATGGTATCGAAAACCTGCGGGAAGCAATTGCCTTTTTCGATGGTACAGAAGAACTCAAGCCCGTAGAGGTAGATACCCGCGAAGAATTTGCTTATGCCCAAGATATTTATTCCGTAGATTTTTCGGATGTAAAAGGACAGGAGAATATCAAACGTGCCCTAGAAATAGCGGCAGCAGGTGGGCATAATGTCATTCTCATCGGGCCACCTGGTGCGGGTAAAACGATGCTGGCGCGTCGTATGCCGACTATATTGCCTTCACTATCCTTATATGAAGCCCTTGATACCACTAAAATTTATTCCGTAGCAGGCGCATTACCTTCCAATTCTTCCCTGCTCACCAACCGACCGTTCCGCGCCCCGCATCATACGATTAGCGATGTGGCATTAGTAGGCGGTGGCTCTAACCCGATGCCTGGGGAGATTTCCTTAGCGCATAATGGCGTATTATTTCTGGATGAATTACCCGAATTCAAACGCACGGTGCTAGAAGTGCTGCGCCAACCAATGGAAGAGCGCAAAGTCACCATTTCTCGCGCAAAATTGACAGTAGATTATCCTGCGAGTTTTATGCTCGTGGCTTCTATGAATCCTTGTCCGTGCGGCTATTATAATCATCCTGAAAAAGATTGCGTGTGCGGGCCAGGTGTGGTAAAGCGGTATTTGAATAAGATTTCTGGGCCACTATTGGATAGAATTGATTTGCACGTAGAAGTTACGCCTGTCTCTTATGATGAGTTAGCTTTTGCAAAACCTGCGGAGGCAAGCGAACATATCGCAGAGCGCGTAGCTAATGCCCGAAAAATTCAGCAAGAACGCTTCAAAGCCTATAAAGAAATTACGTGCAATGCTCAAATGCCGAGCCGCTTAGTGCGCGAGGTTTGTCAACTCACCAAACCAGGTGTCGTCCTTCTCAAAAAAGCAATGGAAGTCCAACAACTCTCCGCCCGTGCCTACGACCGCATCCTGAAAGTAGCACGCACGGTCGCTGATCTCCATGAAAGTCCTGATATAAAAATAGAACATCTCGCCGAAGCCATCTTATACCGCAGTTTGGATAGAGAAGGTTGGGCTGGCTAAGACAGGGAACGGCTGACGGTAGACGGATCGGCTTCGCTATACGCTGCTCGAATAATTCTAGCTTTTTCATCAATACATTGATGAATTCATATTTTTCGCCCATTTTTCACTTTGAAAATGGTCATATATCCAGATATACTCCCATCTCCAAAGCAAAAATTGGACGAAAAATAAAGTTGTCGAAATTGGGAACTTATACCAATCCATATCCAAAAGTTACATTATTCTGGAGTGCTTTTTTCCTTTAGGCTTCGTTATTTTTTCATAGCCATCCAAGAGGCCCGATAGCAATCGGGCTAGAAAAAATGCCTTGCCCAAGAAAAAAATCACTATCCAGCTTAATACAACTTTTGAACATGGATTGGTATTATTCTTTCACCCTTACTAATGATATCTTGGTTATCAGACAAATTCCATGACGAAGCTGAAGGAAAAAGAATTTGCCTGCTCCCTAAAAAGACAAACTCCTTCCTAGATGTTCTGCGCACTAATGACCTCCTTGAAACGTTCTGCTATCGCTTTACAACCTGATGTACTCGGATGTCTTTCATCATGCCATTGATGTTCCAAAACACTTTCTCGAATATCCACATAATGGAAATGAGGAAGTTGTTCGGCAAGCGTTTGAAGTCTGTTATTATACTTCTCTAGCATAAATCGAATAAGATTTTTCTTGTCTCTATCTTCTTCGATACCTAGTGCTGCTATATACGTTCCTATCAAGCCATTAGCCTGTGGAAGAATAAAGTCATAGCCATGCATAAACACTTGAATACCTGGAACTGCAGCTTGAACCTGCGTATAAATATCGCGTATATAGCCTATTAGCTGGTCTAAGCGTTTATTGAAAGCAATGTTTTTGACATAACGCCCAATACTTGGATTCGTCTGGTCAGGTGTAGCATTTAGATATTGGCGCATGCCATTGCCTATAATATCATGTGCGCCACCACTTAAGATTAAGCCTTTTACATCTCCAGCACCTTGTGCGCTTAATGCATTAATTGCATTCGTAAACGCTTCGGCATTGGTGTATGCCTCCAAGTCATCATTTCCTACTCCAAGGCTACAAATATTGTAGGCTTCTGATAGATGATTAACGACATCTTTTACTAAAGGATGATGCAACCAAGCGTCTCCTTGGGCGATCATCAGAGGACGATCAGGGTATTTTGCTAGGTTAGCATCGAAGCGATTTTTACGCAAATTATAAGCAACCGTATTTGCTGTCTCACGAAGGTCATCGGTATCTGCATCAACAGTGCCACCTACTGTTTCGATGGTATCGGTACGCAAATATCCGCGTTCATCGAAATAGAGTTTTAGTGCATATTCACCTAACAGCGGATGCACTAACATTTGCTCCACCGTAGTACGCGCTACTTTGTTATAGGAACGATTGGGAATATGCAATCCGAATTCCTCTGTTGTCCAATCGCTTACACTTCTTGGGCTTGCCCCTATACCTCTATCACTTACTGTGGCATCGTTATCAAGTAATTGGGGTTTAGGGAGATCATTTAAGAAGAATTCCTCTGGATTTAGATTTGGCTCTGTACTGACCATTAGCTTGATGGTATGTTCTTCTACTGGCCAATTGTATAGTACGGTATGTTTTTCTAAAAATACAGGAATTTCACCGCCATAAGCAAAAATGCTTGTACCAGCAGGTATGGGCGTAGTACTTTGAGCCAATAAAGAATAAACACCAAAGGTATTTGGCAAATACAGTAGTGCGCAATATAGTGTTTGCTCACTAGTATTGATAAGTTCAATCTTGATAGTACCTAGCCACTCACCATTGTCCAAGTGAGTAGGTAAGCTAAAACCTCGATCGGTTTGTTCTAATAATGCCCAGCTTCCATCTTCTTGTTTAGCATGTATTTTTAAATCAATGAAGCTGCTATTCGTAAAAAAGGTAGGGTTTTCATTTCTGAATTCTTGAACATACTTAAAGCCTGCTATATGTCCCATATCGGCTTGTATTGCTTGTATATCCTCTTGTTCTTCTACTGGTACAGGTACAGTTTCGACTAGAGGGCGTGCGTAGTCGTAAGGATAGTGAATGCTAAAACGCCCATTTCGCACCACTAAAGCATAGTCTGCCTGTGCGTCATCCGTGATATGAATATTATCTATACCACCTAGCTCATTTTTCAATTCTTCTACTAAAATCGTATCTGCGTCTTCATCATGCACATAGATATTTAGAGGTGCAGTCATGAAGCCATCTATATACCCGCCATAGTCTTGCCCCTGCACCAATTGTGCACCTGCGGGTATTGCTAAGCTAGAGTACTCATTAGAGGTACTTACTACTTGGGTAGTGACTTTTGCTCCATCAGGTAGCTCAATGACCACTTCTGTACCTACTGAAATACCATTAGGTGCGCCCATATCAATACGCAATTGACCATTCGTGAAATAGACGCGTACGCCCATTGGCTTAGTCTCTACATCTTTTCCTAAAAAGCCTTGAAATAATAGTGTATTTTCTGTACCACGTGCATATATCGTCGGGTGTTGCTCTTTGTGTTCTTTCACATAGTACTTAATACGTCGCTGTAGGTCATAATAGGAGATTTCGCCATCGCAACGCTTTAGTACTTCGATAAGGTTTTTAGTGAAAATACCTTGTCCTCCGATTTCCCAAGCAAATTCGTGCGGCTGGCAAGCAGCTAAGTGAATGTGCTTTCCTTCAGGCAAGACATCATCTAAGTATTGTCCTTTGAAATCGTCTTCGGAGAAGGTATCAGAAAATGCAAATTTATCCCAACTACGCTTTGATGCCACTATACCGATACGTCGAGGGGCTGCATCTGGATATTCTTCTAAAATAACTGGTGCTCGATTGTTATCACTCGAATGGCAATTATCGAACAATAAGACAATATGAACATCTGGCTTCTGTTGATGGCAGTCACTTATCAGCCAACGCAATTCTTTATCGGCTAGTCTGTAATTATTAATACTTGGGTCATTGTAGCAAACGATACATTCTAGCAAGCCGTCCCCTTCTTCGCTCCATACTTCTCTGTCGGCACGTTCTTGTTGGCCGTGTCCTGCAAAGTAAAAGAGTACGGTATCGCCTGCTTCTGCTTTGTCGAAATGCTCCCGAAAGTTTCTAATGATTTCGGATTTGGTTGCTCCTTGATTAGTCAATAAGCGAATCTCTGGATTCAGATGCGCTTCGTGTTCTTCTAGGTATTGCTTCATATTTTCTGCATCTGCTATACATCCGCTAAGTGAGCGAAATGGACGAAAATACCGATTGATACCGACAATTAAAGCATACAGTTTGTTAGCCATGATTTTTAAGATTTCGTGTATTTATATTAGATAGTTGCAATTCACTCGTGTTATTAATTTTGATTTCCATCAGGTTGCCAATTGGAATTCCGTACGACTATTTTTATGGTGAAGGTCGTCCAGGCTTTAACCGTATCAACAATAGTACGATGAGGATTGGTGGGTAATCCTTGCACAGTGTTTATATCTTTAAGTTTGTTCTTATCCGATGCACGAGGCAAACCAGCTCTCTCTGGTGCTGCTACTGGAGGTGTATAGGCAGGTAAAGAAGGTACATAAAAGATTTCGGCAGATTCAACGGCAGTTTGACGACTTTGTGTACTTACTACCACTTTGAAATAATGGACTTCTTCGGGAAGGTCACTATCGAAATGTATATTAACTTTTTGACTTATGGTCTTTGCTTTAGCTAGGGTAATAATACCCTGATACTCACTAAAATCATCAGGTGTATCAGTTATACCTCCATATCTGTCCACAATATTGTATACGCCAAAATTATTATCCATATGGAGCAAGACACAATGTAGGGCTTGCTCGTGCGTATTCGTTACCTTAATATTCAATTCATTTTCTACTTCTGTAGTCAGGAAGGTAACAATTTCGTCTTCTTGAGAAAGTTCAGTTTCTATATTATCTGTTATTTTAATGGTAACAGGTGTTTGTACAAACTCCTCGGTACTAGCATTACTAAACTGCTTGACAAATTCCCAATGCGCTATTTGCTCAAAATATGTTTTGACTTTTTGCTTATTTGCTGCAAGTGCTACCAAAGGTGTTTCATTTATCTTTTTGACACGCTCTTTCTCTGTATTACCTGCAATACTATTAAGGTCTTGCAGTTTAGGCAAAATAGCATATGTTGAGTTTTGTATCAGCAGTTCATAATCTGCTGAATTCCTTTCTGCTGTTATACTTAAATATTTAGTCGGTGCGAACAATGGCTCTAAACTAGCATGCTCATCTGGTTGATCTATGAATATTGATATAGGTTTACGTACAAGGTCGCTTACATAGCCTACGTAAACTGCTTCTTGATTTGCTTCTAATTGTGGAGAAAAATCTAATATAGATTCGAATTCCTTTACTTGCTTAATTTCTATATTTTCATACTTCTCTTTTGTCCGTCTTATACTTACAGATTCTTGCGTACTAACAATATCGCTATTTCGTGATGAACGAGTTGTGATTATAGCATTGACTTCTACTATTGACTCTTTTATCATACCGTGAACTTCCCCCATATCAATAGTCCAATTATTATCTGTTTGATATATGCGCCCACGTAATAGGTTGCTATCTCCTACATCAGTAGATTTACCTAAGAAGAAACGGAAAATACCCTTATTAGTAGTGTCCGTACTCCGTACGTAAAGTTGAGGGGTTTGACCATACATTTGCGTATAAGTACTAATTCGGCGTTTTAAGTCATAATAGGTCACTCTATTTCCGCTGCGTTTTAATACTTCTATTAAATTTTTTGTAAAAAGTCCTGTAACTGTATCTTCAGTTTCTTCAATTTCAGTAGCTGTTTCATTCGGTCGGCAAGCGGATATATTAACATGATGCCCTTTAAGTAGTGCTGCTGTCCCTTGATTTATTACAGCTTGCTTAATAGCTTCGTTTTCGGTCTCAATAGAGGAAAATGTAAAGTATCTCCAAGGTCGTATTTCATCTATAAGTCCTATTTGTCGGATGGTTGGTTCATCTGGAGCAGTAGTTTGACCGCCTCCGCCTCCAACATCACTTGTATTGCCTCCTGCATGGCAACAATCAAAAGTTGTTACGATATGAATATCAGGATTGGCAGCATACAACCTACCTATGAGGTGCATAAACTCTTTATCCGATATAAGGCATTGTTGTATCTCTTCCATTTCTCCATAACATACAATGCTTTCCAACATCCCATTATAATCATTTACCCATATACTAGTATCTGACTTTTCACGGCAACCGTGGCCTGAAAAATGGAAGAAAAACACCGTATCCTTTTCCGCATTCGCTGCATTAGCGATTAAATGTGTTTCGAACTTTTCTATAATTGCTTCCTTAGTAGCGTCCCCATTCAACAAAGTTTCAAAGTGAGTATTGAAATCTGGAAGACTACTAAGATAACCTTTTATCTGCTCCACATCATAGATACAGCCCTCCAATGAATAAGTGCCACCGTATGCATTAATCCCCACAAAAAGTCCATATAGATTTCTTTTTTCTGCGGGATTACTTACTGTAATCCCGTCTACCATGGTAGCAGTACCAATTATTCTAAGTTTTCCCATTGTTGCTTGTTTTAGAAGTCATTATAATATACCTGGATATTTATATGGAGCTTATGCAATGGTTATTTAGTAAAGCAATAGCACACCACCTACAACTTGTAGGTAGTGTGTTATATTTCTTCATTAATCTAAATCACCTACTGTACCGCGTGATAAGTCCTCTAAGTCATATACTTCAGGAATCAACCCAATTGGGACTTTTGTACGAAAATCATAATCACCGACATTGATGTGTAGCTCTTTGCTTTCCACTCGGTGATTTGCTTGCTGCTGCTGCGTTTGATTATCTATATCTGCACGTATTGCATGCCAAGTCACTAAGTGGGTAGGTTTCGTTTCGCCTATGAGGTAAGCATATGTTCCTCCTCTATCTTCTGCTAGTGCCTCAAAAAAGCGTTTTTTGCCATGTTTCCGCAAAAAATTATAAAGTTCTTTATAACCTGGCTTTCCTCGATCTGCTTTTCTTGTCCCTAGTTTAGCAGGTTTTTTAGCTCCATAGTCGCCCAAGAAAATAGTAAATATGCCTGATGAGTGGAAATTACCTAGACCACTTTCATCTACTGATTGATAAATATAAGCTTTGCTTACTTTATGTCGGGCGAGTATCAAGATAGCACGGAACATGTAGGCAGCTTGGGCAATACCGCCTATACCCATTCGTAGGATACGCCGATTTTTGTCCTCTCCCTTTTCATTCACTATACTTACTACATCCAAACCCGTAGTCCAGCCAAATTCGGTAACTGACCAAGCAAGGTTATTATTATCCGCATATTGAGCAAAAGGCTTGTAACTAGCAAATTCTGACTCACTCGCGGGACTTTCTGGCTCTCTGTTTTCTAGGCTATTTGATTTGACTATATCAATAGGTATTTCAAAAAAATCAGGTTCCGATCGCTCGAGTGGCCAATCCGCAAATTGTTCTGGACTAAAATGCGGATTCTGAGCTCGTAGACGAGCATAAGCCTCTTCACGTGCCACTACGGCAGTAGCAGCTCTGGAGGGTTGTTCGTCGAGCCATTTTCTATTCCAGATGTCTTTTTCGTTATATTCATAATTGAAATATTCTGGACTCTCATGGTATTGACTGGCATCAAATGGATATAAATGTATGTTCAGCTCCTTGATAAAGTCGGCATACTTGTGTTCTGTACCGCCATTATCTTTCGATAATATGAACGTGCCTTCTGTCATCACCTTCACATTATCCGATACGTAAATATTGTGATATTTCGCACTATTGCGCGTGAGTTGGTGCTGCTCGTGATCAATTTGGAAAGCAGCGTGTGTAAGGGTAATCGGCCAAGTAGTTACATTATTACCAAATTTCTTAATACAAGCTTCAATAATGCCAGCCGCTATTGCTCGATAGGCTTTCACACCAGGCTGTCCCCAGGGTTCATTACCGATTTCGAACATATCAAAATAATAATCTGAATCTACATCATCATCTTCGCTTGCATCGCAAGCCTCCAAAAATGTAGTCATAAAATGAGTTGCATTCGCTTGGATAGCCTCTGGCGTACATCCCCATTCTTCTGCCCGATACCACTTATCTGGGAAACCACGTTTTATACCACCTACTGTAGTAAGCATCTCTGGCGATACTCGGATATGCATCCCTAGTAGTTTCATTCTTCGCAGGCGATTCTTCCAGTCATCCATATCCTCTTTCGAGAGTGCGTCCTCTGGCAGTTCGACAGGGTTTTGTTCGAGTTGGAGTTTATTATCTCGAAGTGGGGCTGGATTTTGCTTACGAAGACGAAACTGTGCCTTTGCACGCTTATGACTAACAGGTGTGGTTATATACCTTCTGTTTTGTTCTTCTCCATTATTATCCAAGACTTTATACTTAATGGAAAAAATATCTTCCATTAATAAAAAAGCTCTTACATTCTTTATTATACTATCCACAATTCCATTTTCATCCTTATCTGTAACATCTTCCTCTGGGATAGTGTCATCTTCATTTTGAACAACGGGCTTTGGTATTTCTTCATACCCTCCTCTATCAATAAAAGAATCATAACTCAGAAATTCACTAAGACCTCTGGCTTGCTCATCTTTAGTAAAATGATCAACGTATTTACCAATATTTACGCCTATAATATCCTCGAAAGCGGGATATTCTGTTTTAGGCGGAAATATCCGATTCAAGATACCTTGCATTGCCAAATCAATGGGAACGAGTTGTGATTTGAAAGGTGCTGCTAGGTTCTCTACTATCTGACGCATCTGAAACAACTTGCCATGCAGCGTTCCCTTCAGTTCTACATCTGTAGCCGTAACGGTAGGAGTAGCATCAGTTGTAGCATTAAAACTTTCTTCTACCTCTTCCATGATACTATTTACCACGCCTCGATAGAGAGCTTCTTGAGCAGCTAGTCCACTATTAAAAGGCTCAGATAATCTACGTGCAATTGTAGAGAACTCGCCTAATAGGCGAAGAAGCTTTGCTTTATTGGTTGCCATCTTGTTTTCTATTTAAAATAAGAGATTAATAATTGATAGGATATGATTCGTTTAGATATACTTTTTATGTTCATGGAGGCATATCCTTGATTTCTGTCTGTACAAAGTTATAAATAATTCTTAAATTCTTAAAGGATGGATTGTTACAAATATCTTTTTCCAGTAAAAAATATACCTTTGTATAGGCATTTTAGCTAAAAAAAGAGATGATTTAAACGCCTTAATTGAAATTATAGACTGCACAGATGAATTGATGCAAACCAATAATAAAATAGAGATATGTGAATACTTACAAACTAAGATGTACTTTGATGATGAAGCCATAATACATCATATTAAGGATCATCTTATGCTGGAAGCAGGATGTTTAGTAGAGTAGGTGTTGTCTAAAAAGTATCCGTTCTCCAACAATCCTGCCTGCTTTACTTGCAGGATTGTCAGAGAACGACATCATTTAATCTAAGATAGGAAGATTGTTTCTTCAAAAATCTCGAACATTACCGACTTCAATACCTATCAAGTCTAAAGTAGCTTCGCCACCTACCTCTACATTTTCTAAATGAACCGTATTGAATACACCTGCCTGAAAATCTTCGATATTTTCTCTGCGAGGACCATATAGCCAAATCGGAAATTCAGTAGTGAATTCATTGGCCATAAAAAACATAAACCGGTGAATCAGTACCATATCAAGCGTCGTGATACCCTCTGAACCATTCACATCTGCCGCTATTTGTTCATAGCGATTTAATGGCAGCACGCCTAAAATGTGCATACGTATCAGGAGTAAATCAAAAGTAGTGACCCGTTTTCTAGAAGGAAATTCATTGGCATTCATAGTGATATTATAGACTGTAGCAGCTAAGTCTTCAAAACGATAACGCCCCTCTGCATCGGTATAGTCGATTTGACTGGCATTACCTAAGCTATCACTTATCTCTA
>JAHDCQ010000466.1 GCA_020629845.1 Saprospiraceae bacterium
TAAGAACTAGCCAACTATGAATCGTCGCAATTTACTGCTTTTTTTACTCTGGCCATTTTCCATCATATATGGTATTGGCATCACTATTCGGAATCTGTTTTATGAAACAGGGGTGCTGAAGAGTGTGGAGTTTAATGTGCCGACGATTTCGGTGGGCAACTTATCGGTAGGTGGGGCAGGTAAGACTCCGCATGTGGAATACCTGATTCGCTTGTTGCGCGACTACTTGAATGTGGCAACCTTGAGCCGAGGCTATCAACGGAAGTCCAAAGGTTTTCTAGCTGTACATCCTAGACATGATGCCGAACATGTGGGTGATGAACCGCTACAGTATAAACGCAAATATCCAGAGGTGTTGGTGACCGTGGGCGAGAGCCGAACATTTGCGGTACCTGAAATTATGAAAAATCATCCCACTACCCAAGTGGTCTTATTGGATGATGCTTTTCAACATCGGGCGATTCAGCCAGGACTCAATATTTTACTTACCGAATTCAACTATCCCTTCACGAGTGACTACCTCCTACCCGCAGGTCGCTTGCGCGAATGGCGCGATGCTTACAAGCGGGCGGATATTATCATTGTATCGAAATGTCCAAATGATTTAGACGAATCTGACCGAGAACGATTTCTAAAAAAAATAAAACCCTTCCCCTATCAGAAGCTTTATTTTTCATATTATGATTATTTGAATCCATACTATATTTTCAATTCGCGTTTTAGTGGCCCGATTCAAAAAGATTGGGATGTGTTGCTGATTTGTGCGATTGCTCGAACGGAGTATTTATTGGAACATTTGTATGAGCGCGTCAATTCGGTAGTGCTACTGGAGTATGAAGATCATCATTATTTTAGTAAGTTTGATTTGGGTAATCTCAAAGGCACTTTCGAGCGGATGGAATCTTCTAAGAAAATTATCCTCACTACTGAAAAAGATGCAATGCGCTTAGATTTGCATCGGTCGTTTTTACTAGAGCATCAATTGCCTGTGTTTGTACTACCAATCGAAGTTTGTTTCCATTTCAATGAAGGTGCAGACTTCAATCAAGATGTACAGAATTTCTTATTGAATTTTAAGGTGTGATTTTCTATTTGGTATGAGGTTCGCAAATCACCCATGCTTTATCTATAGTTACTTTACTTATCCGAAGATGTTCGGCACTTTCAAAAAGATGACCAGCTAACTTCACTCGATTTCGTGCGTTATCCTGTTCGCCGTCTCTTTGAATTTTGTCGGCTAATAATTCTAAAAACTGAGCAAGGGCATCATATTTTAAATCCCCGATTTCTTCGGCGAGTGCTTCCATCGAGCCTGCATAGTTTTCTACTTTGGATTTGTGTATCATATTTTATGAGTATTTTTTGTGAAAATATTTTTTTGATGCTCCTTCTCGTGTAATTGCACTTTTTATCGGCTTTTTTCCTATAAGCCGATAAATTTTGCTTGGAATTTATCCGCCAATGGGAAATTGGCAGATAAATCGAAGTTCAACGATTGTGCAATTTATACCTCCTTAAGGGTTTTCCTGTAAAACAGAAAATACTTTGTTGAAGATGTTGAAAGCATTGAAAATGTTGATTTTTACACTCAACATTTTCAACTATATCATCAATTTCAACAAAAACGCTTGAAAAAGTACCGAATTTAAGGCATAATCAATTTTTACAAGAAAACCCTTATACCTCCTTAGCCCTTCATCATAAAGATACCGAAAATACCGTACTTTTGCTTCTTGTAAAAAACATAGCAAATGCTACAACAAAAAATAAAAGCAAGTGCCATCACCAATCTCACCGATGCGCGCTACTTTGCCGCTTGGGAAGTGGAATGGTTGAGCTTCAATTTGGCAGAAGGTACGGAGGACTACATCGAACCAGGCACGATGAAAGCAATTCGGGAGTGGGTGGATGGCGTGGAAATTGTAGGAGAATTTTCAACACATCATCAGGCTGAAATACAAGAATGGGCAAAACTCCTTGGGCTGACTTGGCTGCAAGTGGGCGCACATCTTGGTTTGGGAGAGTTGGAACAACTGGCGAATTATCAACTGATTCAAGAAATTATAATTACGGCTGATACAAGTGTAGCGGAAGTAAAAGCCCAATTGGAACGCCATCAAAATGCCGTGCAATATTTCCAACTCAACTTTGAGCAACATGGCATTGCTTGGGAAAATTTATCAGATAGTTCAACATTTACCGCAAGTGATTTACAGCATATTTGTGAAAATTATGCTATCATTTTAAGCATTGCTTTCCAGCCTGAAAATCTGATGGCGATGGCTGAGGCACTACCTTATGCAGCACTCAATCTGCAAGGGGGCGAAGAGGAAAAAGTAGGCGTTAAATCCTTCGATGATTTGGATGCTATATTGGAGCAATTAGAGGTTGAAAATTAAAATTGCCATTTGAGAATTATTGAATCTTTTGTTTGTTAGAATAATAATTTTGAAATTATAAAAACATTTAAATTCTAAATAGGTAAAAATATACTTTTAGAATTTCTATTTTCATACGAGCCTTTGAATTCTTTTGTCCAAAGACTCGTAAGGGAAAAGTCGTCGCTGAAAGGGGATTTTTACACTATTTGCCACCGACGACTTTTTCCCCCCAATTTAGCCCTTCTACGGAAAGCTAAGTTTTTCAAAATCAATCGAATAAATATTTATATCTTTGGGGTATTAATTGCACCTAGCGGAATTGCGACTATAAATACGCTATCCTGTTTGCAAGCGTCCACCATGTATTAATTGCACCTAGCGGAATTGCGACTCAATATCCGCAAAGGTGAATGTTATTGTTCCGCTCCAGTATTAATTGCACCTAGCGGAATTGCGACGCAGCGATAACAAAGTATTTTGATAGGCACTATCCTGTATTAATTGCACCTAGCGGAATTGCGACTTTTGGCGAGGGTGTTCGTCAATTTGTCTGACCTTGGTATTAATTGCACCTAGCGGAATTGCGACTTGGCAGCATATCGTTGGTAGAGATCAATATTGATTGTATTAATTGCACCTAGCGGAATTGCGACTTCAATTGATTAGTGAAATAAGTAGGCTCATTCCCGTATTAATTGCACCTAGCGGAATTGCGACTCGTCACTCAATCTATTGCTCAACACATTCTCATTAGTATTAATTGCACCTAGCGGAATTGCGACACGCTTTTCACTACTCTAAAGTCTTTAGTAAGCCAGTATTAATTGCACCTACGGTATGCACACAAGTATATAAAAGTCCCATCGGGACAACATGATTATAGTATATTCGTGTGCATCATCTTTCAATCCCGGAGGGATGGCATTATTTAGACCAAAAATACCGCCCTTTCAGGG
>JAHDCQ010000467.1 GCA_020629845.1 Saprospiraceae bacterium
TTTCGAGGGGGTAGAAGCTTACGAATGTTCAGGGACACCTGTGGATTGTGTGAAGTTGGCGAAAAATGTAGTACTAAAAGGCCGCGATATAGCTCTTTGCATTTCAGGAATCAACCACGGCTCCAATGAGTCTATCAATATTTTATATTCTGGAACGGTTTCCGCAGCCATGGAAGCATCTATAGAGGGCATTCCTTCCATCGCGCTTTCGTTGCTAGATTTTTCGTGGGATGCCGATTTTCAACAAGCGCGTCCATTTTTGAAAGATATTGTAGAAAAAGTGCTAGAGCATGGACTTCCGAATTGCAATCTTATCAATGTAAACATTCCAATGCTTAAGACAGAGGAAATCAAAGGTGTTCGTATCTGTAGGCAGTCCGATTCGCGTTGGGTAGAGGAATTTCATAAAGCGATTGATCCACGCGGCGTGCCGTACTATTGGATGGGCGGTAATTTTAGCGAGACTGATTTTGCGGAAGATACCGACACTTGGGCATTGCGGAATGGCTATATTTCAGTAGTTCCATCAGGGCATGATCTCACAAAACATGATGCGATTGATAAACTAAAGCAAACGACTTTTGCTTTATGAAATGGCTAAACGAAACCACTCTGCAAGGCGAAAAAGTACGCTTAATTCCCTTGCAAGCTACACATAAAGACGCGCTACTCGCAGCAGCTTCGGATGGTGAATTGTGGAAATTGTGGTTTACTTCCGTACCCACATCTAAAAACATTGATGCCTATTTAGATTTTGCATTTCAAGAAGCGGCAGTGGATAGAGCCTTGCCTTTTGTGGTCGTGGATACGAAAACTGATCAGATAGTCGGCACGACTCGCTATTGTAATGCCGAGCCTAAAAATCGTCGCTTGGAAATCGGTTATACTTGGTATGCCAAACGTTGCCAACGCACAGGCATTAATACAGAAGCAAAATATTTGCTCTTGCGTCATGCTTTCGAGGACTTGAATTGCATTGCCGTAGAATTTCGGACACATTGGCATAATATGCCTTCTCGAAACGCTATTGCTCGATTGGGCGCAAAGCAAGATGGTGTCTTACGCAATCATCGTGTGGATGTACATGGCGTTTTGCGTGATACCGTAGTTTTTTCTATCATTGACTCGGAATGGAAGAGCGTAAAGCAATCCTTAGAATATAAAATGCAAGCCTACTAATGTTGATTTGAGGATTTGATAATTCGAATAATCAAATCTCACATCTTTTAGTCTCACATCTAAATTCAATGCTACGACAAAATACGATACCAGCAGGTGTTATTTTAGGTTTATTATTGCCTTTTCTTGCCTTTACCTTATTGCGCTTACTTTTTGCTGGCTTAGAACAAGCTGGTGTATTAGGGGCGAGTGATTTTTCTGATAATTTCCGCATCCGTACCATCGCATTGGTGGCAGTTGGCTTAAACGCGCTCTTATTGAATCGTTTTCAAAAGCAATACTACACCCAATCTATGCGTGGCGTGGTGATTGCGACGGGTATTTACATTATTGCATGGTTGGCGTATTTTAGTGGCTCGATATTTTAGGAATAGATATGGATTTTCTTAATTCAAATTATCGAATTGTCAAATTCACGAATCCACAATGAGATATTATGTCATCGCAGGGGAAGCGTCAGGAGATTTGTATGGAGCAAAGCTATTGGAAGGACTGAAATCGGAAGACGCGCAGGCAGATTTTCGGATTTGGGGCGGTGATTTGATGGAAGCACAAGGCGTGACACTCATAAAACACTACCGTGATTTGGCTTTTATGGGTTTCGTAGAAGTCGCGAAAAATATCCGCACGATTCGTCGGAATATGCAATTTTGCAAAGCCGATATTCTTCAATATCAAGCTGATGTCTTGATTCTTATTGACTATCCGGGCTTTAATCTTCGCATTGCGGATTGGGCGAAAAAGCAAGACATTCGCGTTTTTTATTACATTTCTCCAACAGTTTGGGCGTGGCATCGGAGTCGTATCAAACAAATCAAACAGTCCGTAGAACGCTTATTTGTGATTTTTCCTTTTGAACCTGAATTTTTCCAAGAACATGACTATGCAGTAGATTATGCAGGGCATCCGCTATTGGATGTGGTTAATGATTTTGAGAAAAATCTCGATTTTAGGGCTGAAAATGGACTTTCTGATTTACCAATCATCGCGCTTTTACCGGGCAGTCGCGTACAAGAAATTAAGCGGATGCTGGGCGTGATGCTGCAAATGCTCCCACGTTTTCCCGAACATCAATTTGTAATAGCTGCCGCGCCTGCTATGGATAAGGTTTTGTATGAAGAAATTCTGCAAGAAAGCGGCTTTCCCTTAAGTGAACGCTTACATTTAGTCTATAATCAAACCTACGATATTCTAAGCGAAGCAAGGGCTGCATTGGTTACTTCTGGCACGGCTACGGTAGAAACGGCGCTGTTCAATGTCCCACAAGTAGTCTGCTATAAAACCAATTTTTTGACCTACCAAATAGCGCGTCGCTTAGTGGATTTATCGCATATTGGTATGGTGAATATCATTGCTAAAAAAACGGTTGCCGAAGAACTCATCCAACACGAATTGAATCCCGAACGCCTTGAAACGGAATTGGGGCGTATTTTAGAAGCTGCCCACCGTCAGCGTATACATAGTGATTATGCCGCTATTCGCACCCAATTGGGCGAAGCAGGCGTAGCGAAGCGCGTGGCGGCTTTGATGTATGCTTATCTAAATGATTGAGGACATTTAGGAACAGAAAACACTAGGAATATGTTGGAGAAAGTGGATATTTGCGAAGAAATCAGTAATGCATGACAACACAGTTTAAAATAAGTCTTCAACAACTTGATTTGGCGTTCATTCAGCAATTGAAAGAACAATATGCGGATGCCATCCTAGAAATCAGTATTGCACCTACTGAAGGCAATACGCCTATGAGTGAAGATGAATTTTGGACAGTCATTGATAAATTGGATTGGAGTAAGCAAGAAGATGAAGCGATAGTAGAACCTGCCTTGAATTATCTAGCAAAACTACCAATAGCTGCTATTTATCAATTTCATAATATTCTTTCTGAAAAACTTTTTCAACTTGACCAGCATAAATATGCAGAGCAGCTAGGATATTCTGAAAAGCAGTATTTTTCGGTGGATGCTTTTCTTTATACACGCGCTTGTGCCGTGGCAAATGGACGCGATATCTACCAAGCCGTACTAGCAGAAGAAATGTCTATGCCAAAGGATTTGACGTTTGAGCCTATTCTATATTTGGCAGCCGAGGCATATAAGCAAAAAACTGGGAAGGACTTTCTGGCTATTCCACAGTATAATTATGAAACCTATTC
>JAHDCQ010000468.1 GCA_020629845.1 Saprospiraceae bacterium
GCTCATTCTACATTCTAAATTGCCTTCAATTATACACTATAAATACACTATTTCCTACAAAAATAAGTGACAAAGTATAGAATAGTGTTAATTTATTGCAGTTTTCTATTTATTAGCAAGCATATTATCGCCTTAATATTGTAGTATAATTAGAATAATTGATTGAATTATGCAATAAAACAGAACTTAATTATGAAACTTCTACACTCACTTAGAGACTTACTCCTTCTAAGCTGTACACTCCTGCTTGCTAGTGCCACTTTAATGGCACAAGGCACTATTTCGGGTACCGTTACGGATAATGGTGGCGAGGCACTTATTGGAGCCAATATTCTATTGGAAGGCACAGGTACAGGAACCGTTTCTGACCTAGATGGAAACTATAGCCTTACTGTACCAGCAGGCGAACAAACGCTTGTTATTTCATACACAGGTTATTCTTCGCAAAGCGCGACTGTATCCGTATCAAATGGCAAAACGAGTACACAAGACTTTAGCTTATCTAATGATAATTTAGCATTGGATGAAGTAGTAGTAACAGGTACATTCGGTAGTCGTTCGCAGAAAGAATCTCCGCTTTCGATGACTTACCTGAATGAAACACAACTCCAAAAACTCACCTCCAACTCACAAGCAGATATCTTAAGAACGATTCCAGGTATCACCGCAGAAGGTGGTGGTGGTGAAGTAGCGAGTAACGTATTTGTGCGCGGTATGCCATCGGGTGGACAGTATCAATTTACACCACTACAAGTAGACGGAATGCCTGTACTAAGTACCTTCGGTTTGAACTCTTCAGCGCATGATGTCTACTTCCGCAATGATATTGGTATTCGTAGTTTGGAATTTGTGCGTGGTGGTGCTTCTACACTCTTTGGCGCGGGTTCAGTAGCGGGTATCATCAACTATAGCAGCGTGACAGGCGGGCCAAATCATAAAAACAAAGTACAACTCGAACTCGCAGAAGGCGGACGTGCTAAGATGGATTTCTTGACATCAGGGCCAATTGCGGAGAATACCTACTATGCCTTCTCTGGCTTCTATCGCTACGACGACGGGCCACTAGAAACAGGCCTACCAACACGCGGCTATCAGGTGCGTGGTAACATCAAGAAATTATTCAATGAAGGAAAAAGTTCTTTCACACTTTCTGGTCAGTTGATTGACGATAATGTGCAATTTTACTTACCCTATCCACTCGACAATTCTGGTGATGCACCTGCACGTCCAACGGGGAACGATGGTGAAACGATTTATACGATGCTGACAGGGCAAGCGACTGACTTCTCTTTCGATACACCTAATGGTCGCTTTGAAACGCCTATCGGCAATGGCGTAACTACTAAAGGCGGCTTCGTAATGATGGATTTGAAGCACAGTTTCGCAAACGATTGGCGCATAAGTTCTAAGGTAAAGGCTGCGAACTATGACCATTGGTTCAATCTATTTCTAGATGGTGACGGTACACACAATACACCTGAAGCACAAGGAGATTATTTAGCAGATAGAAATTTACCTGACAATGCCGTATTTACCTACGATGATAATGGTAAAACGCTAAGTTCAGGTGATTTACTTTTCGAGAATCGCGTATTAGACCGTCAGCGTCCGATGGAAGAAGTAGTTGGGGAATTGAACTTGACAAAAGAAGTAGATGGACACAATATCACGATTGGTACATTCATGTCAGATACGAAAGCAGAGGATAATAACTGGATTTGGAATTTCCTCGGCGATTTCAGCAAC
The DNA here is from genome assembly GCA_020629845.1 of Saprospiraceae bacterium. Classification (GTDB taxonomy): domain Bacteria; phylum Bacteroidota; class Bacteroidia; order Chitinophagales; family Saprospiraceae; genus JAAUTG01. Next base: position 1,747 of record JAHDCQ010000468.1, read on the forward strand.
TCGCCACGCACCGTTTCTGTAGCGTATACGGATGTAGATGGTAATCCTCAGGCTTATTCCACAGGTGGTTTCATTGGAGGTCGTCAGACATCGAATCGTTATCATGAGAGTGTGAAAACTGCTGTATATGTGGCGGACGAATTTAAGGGCGACAACTTCAACTTTGATGTAGGTGTACGTTGGGAACGCGCAGCAGGCATCATTAGCCGCGAGACGGGCGTAGGTAGCAATACTTTCCAAAAAGGTACGGTATCTACTTCGGGCTTGGCAGTTGCTTTGGCAGGTTTATATAAGCTCAACAGCTCGATGAATCTTTATGCAAATGCATCGCGTGGGTATTTCTTCCCAGAATTGCGTAGTGTGCGTTTCTCATCTCCTGGTACTCCACAGAGTTACGAGCCAGAAACGATTATTCAGGCAGAGCTAGGTGCAAAATACAATTCAGGAAAATTTGCAGCAACAGGTGCTTTATTCTTAGTAAACTTGAACGATAGAAGAAGTGTAGATTTCGTGAATGATGGTAGCGGTGGTGTACGCGAAGAAGTAAGCGTGCAGAGTACGCAGACTATTGGTTTGGAAGCAAATGCCAACCTAAACCTATCACGTGGTTTTGATTTATATGGTAATTTCACCTTCCAAGATCATCAATTTACGGAAGTAGAAGGCAATCCTGACCAAGTTGGTAATGAGTTGAGAAGACAGCCAAATATCATGGGCTTAGTAGGTTTGACTTTTGATAGAAATGGCTTCGATTTTGATTTATCGAGCAATTTCTTGGGCAATAAATTTGCCAATGACTCGAATACAGTTGAGCTAGAAGGTTTCAATATCGTACGTGCAGGCGCAGGTTACACCATTGATTTAGGCGATGCTCAAAGCTTACGCTTAGGCGTGATGGTCTTCAATTTATTGGATTCGGCAGGTATCACCGAAGGTTCTCCACGACAAGGAAACTCGCAAATCGGTGGTGGTCAATACTTCGTTGGACGACCAATTTTACCGCGACGCGTGTTCTTCCGCGCTTCATTTGATTTCTAAATAGTATAGTGGACGGGCGACTACGGCTCGAATGTCATCAACTTAAGACGGTTCATCTGCTAACTTCCCGTTAGCTGATGAATTGTTCCTTTGATTATCAAGCATTTCAATTTAGAAGCTGATAGGAAATCAGCGTCTAAATCGTTAAGTTGATGACATTCGACTACGGCTCGCCTGTCCACTTATAGCTTATTTAAGCAAAATTCTTTGCTAAATTACTTGAGTTTCATACGTTATCCTATATATTCATTTTACCAAACAAAGAATGAAGGAAATTTACCCTTCATTCTTGTTTTTTATACTGCTTTGGTATTAGGTATTAAGTATTAGGTACTTTTAGTAAAAAATCGTAAATCATAAATCAAATAGTTCTTCAATCATACATCTGTTTTTTTTGGAAATTCCTAAACTGATTTATGAATTATGATAGATGATTTATGATTTGGATTAAAGAAAGCACTTAATACTTGATACTTAATACCGAAGCCCAAAGAAGGCGTTTTGGAAAAATTACTCACACCAGCACATCGCGTACTAGA
>JAHDCQ010000469.1 GCA_020629845.1 Saprospiraceae bacterium
TTTGTAAAACCACCGACCTTTCTAAATTTTATAGACATCCATTTTAGCCTTGCAGATGTTATAAGCACGTTTTTTAGTCAAAGCACACAAAAATGAAACAATTCATATTCCTTTTAGCAATCGCCCTAAGTATGCAAGGCTGCATAGGTGATGACTTCGTATTTGATACGGTCGCCCCCATACTTCGCATCACTAGCAATGTAGATACGATTGGCATTAATGAAAGCTTCCAGTTCGAGTCGATGTACCTGAATAATATCGGCGTAGAAGAAGCGGCAAGCGTTAGCTGGCAAAGCTCTGCCCCCGAAATTATTAGTATTGATGAAACGGGTCTAGCCACCGCCTTAGCTGAAGGCAGTAGTATTATTTCCGCAGAGGTCTCTATAGAAAATGAGCTAATTAGAGCAGAAAAAGAAGTGCATGTAGGCGCAAATACGGTGGAGGTAGCTAATATGAAATCTGGTGAAATACAAACAACTAGTAGCTACAAACTACAAGGTAGTTTCACACTCAGCACCGATGGCGATGATGCTATTCTTGAATTTGGAGAAGACTATGAAGCCTCTACTGCTTTGCCAGGCTTGTATATCTACCTTACCAACAATCCAAGCACCACTGCTAATGCCATCGAAATTGGGGCGGTAGAAGTCTTTTCAGGCGAACATAGCTACACCATACCCAATGTTGGACTGAATGATTATAGCCATATCTTGTATTTTTGTAAGCCTTTCAACGTGAAGGTCGGGGATGGAGAAATTCTTTAAGAACACACCTAAAACACACAAACAATGAAACAATATAGCATACTCGTAGCCCTGTTAGTTTTCTCTATACATGTAGCTTTCGCAGGCGGCCCGTGGCCACAACCTAAAGGCAAGGGCTACTTTAAACTCTCGGAATGGTGGATTGTATTCAATCAGCACTATACGGATGCAGGACGGCTCGATCCGAATGTGACAACAGGCATCTATAATACCAGTTTTTATGGCGAATATGGCTTGACGGATCGGCTGACGGCTATCGCTTATGCACCGCTATTGAGTCGAAATTATATGAATAATCTACGCTCTGCTACTACCAATGATATTCTAGTAGCAGGCGAAGCCATCAATAGCTTAGGCGATATTGATTTAAGTCTAAAATATGGACTTACGAAGCCAAGTAATAGTATTCCTATTTCGGTTTCTTTGACGCTAGGCTTACCAACGGGGAAAGCAGTAGCAGGCGCACTCAACAACTTACAGACAGGCGATGGCGAATTCAATCAAATGCTACAAATAGATGCTGGACGAGGCTTTAAGTTAAATGATAAAGTATCGAGCTATGTGAGCGGCTATGCGGGTTTTAACCATCGTACCAAAGGTTTTTCGGAAGAGTTTCGCTATGGTGTGGAATATGGCTTTGGATTAGCGAACCAAAAACTTTGGCTTATCGGGCGTTTGAATGGGATTGAGTCCTTCAAAAATGGCGCAACTGCCGAAACAATTACGAGTACCAGTATTTTTGCTAATAATACCGAATTTACCAGTTTTGGTGTAGAAGCAGCCTATTATGCCAGCAAGCGCGTAGGCGTATCAGCTTCTTTTGCCTCTGCTTTTCGAGGTGAAATTATTGCGGCTGCACCTTCTTATTCGGTAGGGGTGTTTTATGATATGAATCGGTAAATTAGCCTGTTTAGGCATTTGGCTTTTTTACTGCCAAATGCCTAAATAGCTAAAAAGCCTTGAATATTAATGAAAAATAACATGCAAAACCGCCATAACAGCCAGTAAAGCCGCGCCTATCCACACCAATTGTGGTGTAGCATGTTTTATATAATCGCTTGGTTTGCGCCAGCCATTGCGAATAATCGTTGGAATAGCGATAATAGCAAAAGCAATCAAAATGACGCAGAGTGCGCGTACGAGATAATTCATTTCGGGTACAAAATGAATAAAGAGGCGGTGCAGCGGAATCGTAGAAATAAAGGCAAATAAAGCCAAGCGATGCTTCGGTGCGATAAGGAAGGCTGCCGCGCAGATAATAACCACGATACCTGTATTGATATAATAGCGCAACTCATTTAAGGTATGCGTAAATGCCAGTTCCGGATTGTCAAATTTCACATAAGCCAGAATGCTGCCCATCGTTACGCCCGTGAGTAAAGTCACTAAAATGGTATTGCGTCCTGCTTGCACCATATCTTTATCGCTTGCATCTTTCTTGAGATAGCCTTTGTAAATATCTACCGACCACAGCGTAGCTAAGGAATTGAACAAGGAATCAACCGTACTCATCAAGGAGGCAAATAAGGCACATAAAATGATACCGCGCACACCTACGGGCAAGTAATTGGTAACGAGATAAGGAAACGTTTGGTCAGGTTCGCTTAGAGGATTATCCGCTAAAATACCCGCCAATGCGATGCCTGGTATAATAATGATAACCGCCATAAAATACTTCATCACGCCACCTACCATGAGTCCTACTTGGGCTTCGCGGAGGCTACGTGCGGCTAAGGAACGTTGCACCACGCTTTGGTTAGCACACCAATAATTGATATTGAGCAAGAAAAGGCCAAACATGCCAATCCAGGGCAATTTATCGTGGTCGGCGGGAAGATGGAGATGCATGAGTTCGGGTGTTTTTTCATATAGTTGTCCCCAGCCACCGAGATGATTAATGGCTGTAAATAATACCACAATACCGCCAATAGTGAGAATAGTGAATTGGATAATATCGGTACGCACCACTGCACTTAAGCCACCGAAATAGGTATAAATCGCAGAAAAAACGCCCAATCCAATAATCAATACATAGACCCGCGATAGGCGACTATCGCTGATGAATGCAAAATAATCGCCAAAAACTAATTCGGCAGCATACGCGCCCCAAAAGAGTGCTGCACCTAAACCCACCGTAGCAAACAGGAAAATATTCGCAATAGAATAGGCCATAGCGACGCGCTCCCCTAGCCTATTTTTGATAAATTGCGTGATGGTAATGACGCGATCTTTGAGATAAAGCGGCACAAAAATGAAAGCTGCCATCCACAAGCCTGTGACGGCATTGATTTCAAAATTTGCCTGTGCCAAACCATAGAGATAGGCAGAACCCATCATGCCTAAAAACTGATAGCCCTGCACATTGGTAGCGATGGTGGAAATGGCGATGGACGGCCAACGCAAATTCCGCGAACTCAAAAAGTATTCTTCGCTCGACATATCCTTGCCGCCTTTGCCCGAAAGTGCGGCCATCATTACTAACGCAAAATAGATTGCTACGATTACTAAGTCTATTGCCATGATTAGGAGTGCTTTTTATTGCCCGCCAAATATAGG
>JAHDCQ010000061.1 GCA_020629845.1 Saprospiraceae bacterium
ATGCCCGTTTTGCAAAGTAACAGAAGCAAGCTATCTTTGCAGGCATTTTCAATGTGGAATGCAAAATTGAAAATGGAGAATTAAAATTGAAAATTAATAGAAAGACATTTTATAAAATTCTATTAAGGTAGTAGGCAAAGCTAGTGCCATAATTATTTAATGATAGAATGCGATAGTGATGCGAATACTGTAGCAGTATCGCATTACCTCATTATCGCATTCAAAATTGGTCATTCAAAATTTCAAGTTTTGCCAAATTTCTGCAAGACTTGAGGACTTAGATACTAATACATAGTAGATGTTCTTTGCTTCACTAATTTTCAATTCTCCATTTTCAATTTAATTCTATATTGCTATTTAACACACGGCAACATGAGCAGCAATCAAAGCAGACGAACAAGAGCACAAGAATCACGCGCCGCTATTCAGCGATTGTATATTGCAATGCGCCATCTTTTCATACGAGGTAGTTATAAGCCACTCGGTATGTCTGGCGACGCTATTATTCAGGCACTTCGTACCTTACAGCCTGAAATTTATGGAGCTATCAATGACCCAGAGCGCGTGGAACTCAAAGGGCTCCTTTACATCTTCCAACGCCTACCCAGAGGTATTGAAGAGTGTCGTTACATTCGCCTCATTTCGAGAGAAGGCTTTGAAGATTCGACTTTTACGCCTATCGTACCATCCAAACGACGACGTAATAGCTATCGCATTGATGAAGAGCAAATGTTCATCGAAATGACACGCGGTCGTAGTGATATATATGACATTCTCACGCACTTGACCTTTATGTATATCGAATCCGAAAAAATTCGACGCAATAGCCTCGACTATAAAGGACGTAAACGCCGCGACTGGGAAATGCTAGAAAACATTATCGCCTACGAACAAACGGGAGAAGAATTCGATAGAGAAGTGGCCTGCACTTACCTTAGCACCCTACTCGGACGCACCTATGATGATACGGAAGCAGCAGCAGCCGAATTCGCAGCAGCAAGCGGCGATGTGAACAGTCTTTTCCATATCACCTATTGGTTAGGCAAACGCTCTATGGAAGAAGAACAAGAGGACAGAGACCGTGAAATCAATTTCTCTTCTGCGCTGCGCGAAAAAATTGGGCACCATACCTATGGCGAGCGTTGGGCAACCAACATCAAGCGATTTTTGCATAAGAAAAAATGGATAAATCGTCCGTTGCATATCATTAGTGCTAACCCGCATAGTGTAATGAACAGCCTTTATGGATTTGCTGGTGTAGAAGAAACGGATGCAGAAAATTTAGAAGATTTAGCTCGTAAGTTGAGTGTAAAATCCACATTGCGCAAGGAGGTAGAACGCTACGCACTCGAAAATGGAATGTATACCTTACATGATAATAGCGGCTCTAATATCAGTGTACAAATAGTAGATACTGCACAGCTTAATCTTAGCACACTCCCTGCTGAATTGGAATGGGACGAAACTTACATCAAAGAAGAAAAGCCCATTATTTTTGTGATGGATTATGCCTTCGGCGAACAGGCTTTCGAGACAATGGATGAACTCCTAAAACCATATGATTGGAAAGATAAAAAAATACCGCTCAATGTGCAATCGGTGTCCATTATGGGTAAGGCGGGGATTCTGAAAGGCGGCAAAGGCGACATTATGGTAGCCAATGCCCATATCTTTGAAGGTACGGCAGACAATTACCCTTTTAACAACAATCTTACAAAAGCAGATTTTGAAGGGCACGGACTTGGAGTGTATGAAGGCCCAATGGTGACGGTAATGGGGACTTCGCTTCAGAATAAAGATATTTTACAATACTTCCTACATTCTTCTTGGCAAGCTGTAGGACTAGAAATGGAAGGTGCACACTATCAAAAAGCAATTCAAGCCGCCTCTAAAATTCGTAATAGCATCAGCCCTGATGTGCGGGTAAGTTATGCGTATTATGCCTCCGATAATCCTTTAGAGACGGGGGCAACTTTAGCTTCGGGTGCATTGGGTTTGGATGGCGTGAAGCCCACTTATTTAGTGACGGTAAAGATTTTAAATAAAATATTGACAAATGCTTAAAAAGTTGCTTTGGATACTATTAAGTCTTGCTTTTAGCTGCTTGCTTAATGGACAAAACTTGCTTTCCAATGGCGGCTTTGAGGACATTAATTTTTGCCATAAATACGATGAAAATTGCAGCCCCAAAGCATGGCGCAGCACCACGCCGAAGCTTTTTGGGTATCACAAAACAGAAACAGAGCGTTTTATTAGCTTGCTATTGATGAATAAAGCAAGAAGCAATGACCGCAAATTTGCTCAAACACAATTACTGTGTCCATTAGAAGCAGGAAAACGCTATGCTATTAGTTTGCGCCTTCGCCCTAACCAATTTCGGATTGGAAGTTTTGGAGTCTTATTCAAAACCAACTTTAGTACATCCAATGAAGGTTTGATAGCACGTGACACTACAAGCTTTATCAATATTCCTATGCCCCCAGAAAGCAATGAACATGAATGGATAGAAGTCTCCCAACAATTTGTAGCCAAAGGCGATGAAGCATTTTTAATACTGGGCAATTTTCGAGCGGACAATGCCACTAAAGTCGGATACTACAATCCAAAAGCGTACAAGAAAAAAAACAAATACTACGATGCCAATCGTATGCGGGTGACATACACCTTTGATGACCTTCAACTCATTTGTTTGGATAGCACGTCCCTTTGCGACACTACTTCCACTCATGCCCTACTCTACACCGATTCCATACGCCACTCGATGCACCGCTTGTATCCGCCTGAAAGCATCACTACTTCTATGGATACTACCAAGCTTGATAGTCTGCCAAGTTTAGCAACTACAGCAAGCCCTAGCCCAGCTATACCGCCTAAAAAAATAGTACTCCGCAATCTCAACTATGCTAGTAATGCCTGGCAAATTACAGCAAACGATGTCCCAGAACTAGCTCCACTCATTGAATATATGCAAACTACTCCTAATGTCCATATCACTATTACAGGCTATACCGATAATATTGGCTCAGAAGCGGCTAATCTAGCGCTTTCTCGCAATCGAGCTGAAAGCGTGTATAACTACTTAATTGCTAAAGGCATTACTGCTGAATACATGCAATTTGAAGGTAAAGGCGAAGCAAATCCTGTAGGGGATAATACTACCGAAGCAGGTAGGGCTTTGAATAGGTGGGTGGAATTGCTATTGAATCATTAATTTTTTTCAAGTTTTCTTGTCACACTTTGTATTTTTCAGCCTTATACTCATATAAATCAGGGAAATGAAAAAAAAGAGCTTACAATTACCCATTCTATATAGAAATGCAAGCCCTCTCTTCCGACCATAGAAGAGGACTGCAAGATACAAGATTGATCTCATAATATACTTTCTTTTCCTGTGGGAGTCGATTTTTCTCCAACTCCCCAATGATGGAGATCTAATTTTTTAATTTTTTTTTATGAAAAAAGGAATCTTATGTATTCTGGTAATTTTTGCAATGTCTATTGGAAACTGGAATTATGGACAATTTCCTGGTTGGAGCGATAAAAATAATATTACACTTGACCTTGATGGCACTACTAGTGGCGGCAGTAGCGCTAGTAATGGAATATCGTGTGGTCAATCTGTATTAGTCCGAAAATTTACTCCAGTTTCTGGCGTTCGTGGATCTTTATATGCTATTGCAACAATGGTAGAAATTCCAGGTCTTAATCAGCCATTAGTTGCAGTAAGTAGCAATTTTATACATTCCGCTAGTTGCACTGGATCCGCTACTATGGAACACTACAGTCCTAACCCGCTTGACATCTGTAATTACTATACGAATATTACTTCCTATACTATAAGCTTGCAGGCTGCTGGCATGACTTATTCTACATCAGGACAAAAATCAATTTATTGGAATTTATCGGGAAGTAGTTGCCCTTGCTAAATCCGCTACCTCAAATCACCTGTTTGCATAAAGCCTATTTGGTACTTCATAAGTTCGAGTAGTAGAATTTTTCATATCAAACAAGGCTGCTTTTACTAATTTCTTAAATTAGAAGAAATGAAATCTTACTTATTAAACATAGCACTTGGTTTAACAATTTTAGCATCTATATTCGCTTGTAATGAGAGCTTATCTGAAACAGATGCTTTGCTAGAAAAAAAAGAACAAATTCAATTATTAATAGACCGATTTGAACTTAATGGAAGTGTGCAGTTATCCGAAGACTTCAATTACGATATGTCATTGGAAGAAATAGAAGCAACACTTCAACAATTTGCTTCAATGGAACAAGAGCATGAAGCAAAAATGAGACAAGAAAAGGCTATCGTCACACAATTAGAAAACACCAATGATCCGCTAGAAATTGAGCAATTGAAAGCACAGCTAAATCAACTATGGAGCGGTTCGGAAGATGCCATTACAGTAGAAGAACAAGAACAACTTCTAGCACAAGAACAGCTCCTTCAGGAACGTGTAAAAGCATATGCTGAAGCTCTAGCAACTGCTACATCTGAGGCTAAACGTATTGAAATAGCAAAATTACATCAGTTCACATTGCCTCAAGACAATGACTCGTATTTCATGGTTCACTCAATAACACAAGAAGTACACGCCATAGATTAGTAGAAATATCTTATTTCACAAGTCTTATCCTATTGCAACGACGACTAGTGCGTTAATCTTAAATTATTAGGCTCTCCGATAAATTCCGTAGACGAATTATTATTTTGTAGTCAATGGTCATTTAAGCAAACGCACTAGCCTTTTTGTTTGGCAACATTCGTATACAAAGCATATCTAAGTGCTTGGACACATTTAGATTCTCTAATTAATCCAAGTTCTGCGATAGAGGGTATATGATACAACTTGGGTTAATTATTTAAATCCATCTATTCAGTGAAAATCATTATACGAATCCTTCTTTTATTGACTTTGACCCTAGTAATGCAGATAAGCACCTTTGCACAAGCTATTTATGGAAGCAATATTGCTTACAATATCGTTGGAGGAGGAGAACACACGGTTTTCTACGAAATCAAAATCTCACTATATGTTCCCTGTGGGAGTATCAATAACTTTCGATTTCGCTCTACTGATGAACATCGATTAGCCATCTATAAAGGCAATACAAAAGAAAATGCCGTCCTATTAGAAGAACACCCCATTGGAGGAAGTACAATCCCTATTTTCGTACTTTCAGAAGTGCCACCCAATGCTTGTGCAAGCTCCCAAGCAAACAGTCCCTGCATGGAAATAATACAAGCCGTATATAGAGTAATGCTCCTAAGAACAACAGAAAATTACTATTTCTTATTTGAGTCTGCTACTCGAAATATTGCAGCAAACAATATAATAACAGAGGAAAATGATAAACTAAGTATTGGAATAGTAGCCCCTAAAATTGTGCTAGATAGAGTAATTCCTCCTGACAATACAAGCTTCCAAACATCTGTATTTACTTTTTCTAATTGGAATTGGAAAAATATGCAGCTATGCACTAATGATACAGCACGTATAAATGTTTCAGCAGTTGCAAGAGCGGGCCTACGATACGAATATAAGCTACAAACACCATCGAACAATTGGATGAAAGACACCCCCTTAACCTACAAGCCCGCTTACAGTCCCACCAACTTAGGACAACACTATTTAAACCTGTCTTCCGAAGGAGAGCTTAAAGTCCATATAGCCACTCCAGGCGAGTACCTAGTAAAACTATGCATTACTTCTTTTGATACTCTAGATGGAGCAAAAATGGATGAGTTGTGCAGAGAAATAACTCTTCAAGTCTACGATTGCGAACCAAAGGTAGTAGCTACTCTAGCACAGGCCAAACAAAGCAGCGAAAATGAATACCTTGTCAGCGATTGCGATACCAATGTTTCCCTTTTCGGACGCAATGCTGGTAGTCTTTCTAATGGTAGTTTCCAGTGGATATTTCAGGATAATAATGGCGAAGAAATTCGTAATTTTAATCAAACTACAAGTATTCAATTCCCACAAGCAGGCACTTATCAAGGACAATTGTTAGTAGAAGCCGAAGGCTGCACCGACTCCGTACAAGTGCAAGTCGTCATAGGCGATGCCCCTACATCAGGCTTGCAGGAACGCTACGAAGTCTGTGATTTGCCGATTACACTAGAAGGCAATCCTGATGTGGATTTCATTTGGGAAGATGGTTCTACTAAGCCAGAGCGCGAAATCCTAGCGTCTGGTAACTATACACTTACGGTCATCGGAAATTGCGAACGCAGGCAAACCATTGAAATCATCAATCTAGCAGAAAATCTAGCCAGCGAAAACCTTATTCGTGCAGAAGACACGACTATCTGCCTGCAACAGCCGTACACCTTAAGCTTGCAACAGCCCAAGCTAACTAATATCCGTTGGAATGGTGAAGCTAGTCTGGCAATTGCTGTTACTCAAAGCGGATATTACAGCGTAGAAGCTACTACTGCCGAAGGCTGCGAACTCTATGATGGCATCCAAATAGAAGTGCTAGATTGTGCAGCGAAACTCTATATTCCTTCTGCCTTTAGCCCAAATAATGATGGGGTTAATGACCTTTTTGAGATTGGGACAGTACAAGCTGACATTCAATCCATCCAGATTTTCAATCGCTGGGGCGCGCTCGTCTATGAAGGTACTACGGATTGGGATGGACGGATAAAAGGCGTGGACGCTGCGGAGGGAATGTATGTTTATAAGGTAGAATATGTCGAATCTTTACTTCAAATACCTAGCAGTAAAACAGGGGAATTGATACTAATGCGATAGCTATATTTTAAAAGTTTAAGATATTGCTGCTAAATACATGCAACTTGAAGATAAAGACGAAGTCTACCTAATAGGTGACAATACTACTAAAGCAGGTAAGGCTTTGAATATGCGGATGACATAAGTCTGTATTAAGGAAATCAGCAAAAAAAATGATTTTTTGTGTCACACTTTGTGTTTTCTCACCTTATAGTAGTGTTATCGAGAAGATAACCCAATAATTAAAAAGAGGCAAATCAGCTTGAATTGGAACTCGACTGACTTTACCTCTCATTGTTTAATATTACAATTACACAAAATTATGAAAAATTTAATGCTATTTGCATTAACTGCGATGATGTTAGCATCTTGCAGTCAGGTTAAGGAAGACAACTTACAATTAGTAAGCCAACAACATCCTGCTCATGTAGTAGAAGTTGTAAAAAAGTATTTATATGAAGTAGACCAGTCAAAATTCTTGGCAAGTTTAGAATATACCGACTATAATTATATTATAGCAATGGATACAGATTACCTAAATTCTTATCTTCCTCAAGATGAATTATATCTTTTTGTAAAAGAATTATTAGGTACGGAACTTCTATTAGGTGATAAAAATGAAGCAGGATTAGAGCAACGAAATAACGATTGCTTTGTACAGATATCCAATAGTAATTATGCCCTTCCTGATGGTCTATATCCCTTTAATTTTAAGTGTGTTCGTAAAACATCTCCTCAACAGACTGATTGTATCCAATGGGTATGGGTTTGCTAGTACCAAGTGTAAAATCAATCAAGATATTTCACACGAAGGAATGTTAAAAAAGTAAATTCAGGATGTTACCGAATTTATTTTTACATCCTAAAATAGATGTAGCAGCCAAACGGTTGCTACACCTTTTCCTGATATGAAAAAGAATAAAGAAAGACATATCTATAGAGTCCTAAGAATAGTAAGTTTGCTGCTCCTAAGTAGTATATATTATGGTGTAGCACAACCAAATTTTCAAAAACATCTTAAAGCAGAATCGTCTTACATTTGGATAGAATCTATTGAAGCCGCAAATGAAAATTTACTGCTCATACATGGAAAAGTTGATAGTACTATTAGCATTGATGGTATGCAACTGAGCAAGCTTGACGCTTTTGGAAATGTATTATGGAGCATTAACTATAACTTTAACCATTTTAACCTAATAGCAGCAGATATATTACATACTACTGACCAACATATTATAGTACTTGCCTACATCGCATACTATCCTACTAACACTTCACAAAACCAGAGTAATCAACTAGCCATTATGAAATTTACTAGTACAGGAGAGTTAGTTTGGGATTTTATATTAAATCGCGCACAAGTTTCGAGTGATGATATACACAGTATTGTAGAAACAACTGATGGTAATTATATCGTACTAGTCTCCAATGGTATTATATTAAAAATTAGTGCGGATGGGCATGAAATATGGGAAAAAAGAATAGGCTTATTAGAGAACTATAAGCATAGTCGTCTCCTTGCCATGCCCGATAATTCCATTATTATATCAGGCCAAAGTATTGCACAAGATATTATGTCTGGTAGTTTCATTAATACTATTATTACTAGTATAGATGAACATGGAGATATGCAATGGTCAAAAGCTATTCCTGATTTGCTGCCCTGGGACTTGAAGCTTTTTTCTAACCATGATATCCTACTCACAGGTACTTCAACTAAAGCATTCCAACAACCTCATCTACTGAAATTAAGTCCTAATGGCCTTATCAGATGGGTAAAAATAGTACCACTTATCAATGAATGGAAACATGAACACACACTAATTACCAATAGCAATGAAATAGTCACGACATTCATGACCAACCAAGGCAGCACCTTAATTCAATATAATATAGAAGGAGAGGTACTTTGGAGTAAAGTCTTTCTTGCTGCAAGAAATTCCACAGAAACGACTAAAACTACTGGGGGTAGCATCATTGCGGGCTTGGCAGATGGAAGTATTGCATTATTAATTCGACGTTTTTTTAACGCTACACAAACTTTAGATGAAGATGTTATTATAAAAACAAGTAAGTATGGTGATTTAAGTAATTGTTATAGTGCCAATATTTGTTTAAATACGACTTCCCTTGCTTTGCCTACTACTGTAGATGTTGATGTAGTGGTAGAAAATATGGAAATACCTAATATTAGATTAGACGCTCTAAATGGCTGGATAACATCACAAGAACTAACAACAAAAGACTACTGCACCAAAATCAATATCCCTAGCCCTTTCTTTACAACGCCTGACACCCTATGTGTGAATACGCTGATTGAAGTAGATAACCTCTGCCAAGAAGAAGCAGATTTTTGGCGTTGGCAAACCGCAGGAGAAACAATAAGTACTGAAAGTAATCCACAAAATATGCAACTTCAAACGCCAGGATTACATACGCTTACCCATGTCATCTCTACCAATGGTTGTCGTGACACTTTTTCTCAAGTAGTACAAGTAGTAGCACCTTCTGAATTTAGTATTGGACAGGATACTGTACTTTGTGAAAATGAACCATTAGTGTTAGATATCACACACAATCATTTCGAGTACTATACTTGGAGCGATAATCATATTGGCGGGAAACGCACAATTAGTGAAAGTGGCATCTATACTGCTTTTGCTGAAGATAACTATTGTACTGTAAATGCTAGTCGCAAAATTGATTTTATACGTGATTTATACCCTAATAAACCCATCAACTTGGGAAGTGATACGACTATTTGTGAGCAAATCCCTCTCCAACTGAATGCCACCCACCCAGATGCAAAGAGCTACTTTTGGGAAGATGGCTCTACTGATTATTTCCGAAACATTACAAAAGCAGGTACTTATTGGATAGAAGTAAATATCAAGGACTGCTACTTTGAAGATGAAATAACCATAGCAACCGAAGATTGCGCTGGAAAGTTATATATGCCTACCGCCTTTTCCCCCAACAATGATGGCGTAAACGACTTGCTAGAGTTTGGTTCAAAATATGTAGATATTACATCCATCCAAATTTTCAATCGCTGGGGTGTGCTGGTCTATGAAGGCAATACGGCTTGGGATGGACGGATAAAAGGTGTGGACGCTGCGGAAGGAATCTATGTTTATAAGGTGAAATATCTAGTACCTTTGCTGGAAAAAATAAATAGCAAAACAGGGGAAATAATGCTGGTTAGATAATCAGTACATATCTCATAAATTACTAAAAGACAGACCTTTACCAATAGCCAATAGCCAAACTTTAACAAAAACACTATTGCATCTTCAACTCAGGCACATTATCTTGCGCTTAAGTTGAAAAACAAAAAGTATATTACTAAAAGACGGGTGTTAATCTCCAAACTTATCCGCGATTAGCATTCCGTTGCTCCTTTAGGTTGTCATTTCTATTATAAGCTTGTGGTAACAAGCATTTCAAACTTGTATAGGCGGTATGTGGAAAATGGGTAGGAACAAATAGAAGCTTTTGCTTCTGTAAGATATAGCACTACTAGTCATTTAGGGCTAGTGAGTATAGAATTTTTATTGTCAAAAATCAGGAAAACTGGCAAAAAGAGAGCCTACGATTATCCATTCGAGATGGAATGCAGACCCTCTCTCTTCCGACCATAGAAGAGGCCTGCAAGATACTACTTTGGCTGCACATTTGCTTCCTTTTTCCTGTGGGAGCCTATTTTCTCCAACTCCCCAATGATGGAGAAATAATATTTATAAAATTAGCTTTATGAAAAAAGGAATCTTGTGTGTTCTGGTATTGCTTGCCATGTCCATTTGTAATTGGAACTATGGGCAGTTTCCGATTGGGGACAAGGATTTTTCTCACCATGATATTGATGTTGGTTCAGGTAGCTCAGGTAGTGGTAGTGGTTCATCAGGTAGTAGTTGTACAAAAACTCAAACAGCACATCCTCAATTTGGAGGCGCAATAAAGTTGAAAGTTAGTGCGACACTATTAAGCAATGGCACATTAATTAATAATCCATACTTATTAACAAGTTTTGCTTGTCAAAATAACGGGTTCAAAAGTATTGATTATTTCTCAACTGGCGTTGCTCCTGGCAGTTCATATAATCCTTGTGGTGGATATACAACTTTCAATTCATGGCAGTATAGAGTTCATTGTTTTGGCATTATACAAACACATACAGGAGGGAAAAACCTTTATTGGAATTTTTCTAATGGCTCTTGCTCTTTATGTTAATACTTAATTAAAAAAAATTATGAATAAGTCAATTATAAGACTATTAGTGCTAGGTTTAACTATCACTGTGTATAGCTGTCATAAGGATACTTCAACGAATAATTCATTAGATTTAAAACAAAAAAGTATTTTAAATCTAATCGAATCTTATGATTTATCAACTTCAATTGAATTAACAGAGGATTTTGATTACAATATCTCTTTAGAAGAAATGGAATCTTTTTTACAGGAAATATCCTTATCAGAAAAACAAAAACTTGAACGCGAGAAACAATATAATGATTTAGTGGAAAAAATGAAGGTGGCTTACGCTAAAAATGATAGCAAAGCTTATCAAGAATTGGAGCTAGAGTTAAGCCAATTGTACGGTGATGAAGAGTTACCTACAACTCTTCAAGAGCAAATTGAGCTTGACCACTTAGAAAGGGTGCAACAAGCCGAACAGTATTTAGAGGAATTAAAATATGCAAATACTAAAGAAGATAGTGTTCATATATCAAAATTATTTGAATTTACCTTACCTGATGCAAATAACAGTATCACGTCTACAAAAATTGAGACTTATCAGGTAACAGACTAGGGCTTCATTGGGTGGGTTAAGACAAAATTGTCGTCGCCCACCCAATAAACCTCATCAATAATTCGTATTCGCATGAAATATTTATTTTTCCTAATAAGTGTATTTACTTGTCTTTTTTTGCAAGGACAAACTATCGTTGGAGGCAATATAAAATATTCAATTATAGGGTGGGATACGCTTAATACCTCTTTGATTTATGATATAACCTGCGATTTACATGTACGCAATGGAAGTCCTGATTCCTTTCGCTTTAGTTCTATTCAGCAACAACGGTTCGTAATTTATAAAGGAGCAAATAAGAATAACTTAGAAGTAGTGGATGAATATGTTGTAGGAGGAAGCTCTATTCGATTGACTAACTATTTAAGTATACCAATAATGGAATCTAACTGTACAACTCCTCCTGATGATATAGAAGATGTAGAATTACTTAAATTTCGTTATATTAGTAATTTACCTGTAATAGAGGAAAATTATTATCTAGTCTATGAAGGACTAACACGAGACACCAACTATACAAATTTTCAATCAGAGCATCAAAAACACTTTGTAATTAGCAAACCTATATATGGTGCAACTCAACAGAGAAATGAAAATCAATTCTCTGGTGAATTGTATAACGCTTTAGTCTGGTTTAATAATAATACATGGAAAGATACTCGACATTGTATAGGAGATACTAGTGTCATTGATTTATCTGTTTTTTTAGCTGAAGAAGATATGGATTACAGGTGGGAATTTTATACGCCTGTGTCAGACTGGGAAACTGATACCCCCCTAACTTACAAAACAGGATATAATGCGACACAACCACTTGGTGATAATTATTTTAACCTATCCGCAACAGGACAACTAAAAGTGTTTGTACAGGAACCAAGTAAATATCTTATAGGTGTTTGTGCAATAGGATTTGACAAAAATGATGGCACCCAATTAGCCCAAAGCTGCCAAGAACTCACCCTCCAATTCTACGACTGCGAACCCAAAGTACAAGCCGCCCTCGCGGAAGCCGAACAAATAGCAGAAGACGCTTATCTCCTTAGAAGTTGTGAAACCGATGTACCCTTCTTTGGGCGCAATGAAGGAAGTATTTCTAGTGGGAATTTCCAATGGTTCTTTCCGGAGGAAAATATCCGTGATTTCAATCGAAATCCTATTATCCAATTTCCACAAGCGGGAAGCTATCAAGGACAACTACAAGTGGAAGTCGAAGGCTGCACCGACTCTGTACAAGTGCAAGTCATCATAGGCGATGCCCCTACATCAGGCTTGCAGGAACGCTACGAAGTCTGTGATTTGCCGATTACACTAGAAGGCAATCCTGATGTGGATTTCATTTGGGAAGATGGTTCTACTAAGCCAGAGCGCGAAATCCTAGCGTCTGGTAACTATACACTTACGGTCATCGGAAATTGCGAACGTAGCCAAACGATTGAAGTCATCAATCTAGCAGAAAATCTAGCCAGTGAAAACCTTATCCGTGCAGAAGACACGACTATCTGCCTGCAACAGCCGTATACCTTAAGCTTGCAACAGCCCAACCTAACTAATATCCGTTGGAATGGTGAAACTAGTCTGGCAATTACTGTTACTCAAAGCGGATATTACAGCGTAGAAGCTACTACTGCCGAAGGTTGTGAACTCTACGATGGCATCCAAATAGAAGTGCTAGATTGTGCAGCAAAACTCTATATTCCTTCTGCCTTTAGTCCAAATAATGATGGCATTAATGACCTTTTTGAGATTGGCAGAGTACAAGCTAATATTCAATCCATCCAGATTTTCAATCGCTGGGGTGTGCTGGTCTATGAAGGCAATACGGCTTGGGATGGACGGATAAAAGGTGTGGACGCTGCGGAGGGAATGTATGTTTATAAGATAGAATATGTCGAATCTTTACTTCAAATACCTAGCAGTAAAACAGGGGAATTGATACTAATGCGATAAACCTAAAAACCCTCCGCAGCAAGCACTACGGAGGGTTTCCTATTTCCACAAAAGCAAATTATTAATAATTGCTTTCGTATTCTTCTTCCATCTCTAAAGCAGCGCGTCGAGCTTCATACTCTTCTTGTGCCGCTTTGGTTGTTACAAATAACTCTTGGTATTCGCGCATACCCGTACCTGCTGGAATGCGTTTTCCTACGATAACGTTTTCCTTCAGACCATTTAGCGTATCGCGCTTTGCACCAATTGCTGCCGTACTCAATACCTTCGTTGTCTCCTGGAAGGAAGCGGCTGCAATCCAACTGCTCGTACCTAAGGATGACTTCGTGATACCTTGTAGTAATGGGAAGGAAGTAGCTGCTACTGCATCGCGGTGCTCCACAGTCTTCAAGTCGTTGCGCTTCAAGTAGGAATTTTCTTCCCGCAGTTGGCGCAAACTTACTAATTGTCCCTCACGCAAGCGGTTAGAATCGCCCGCACTTGTAATGACTTTCTTATCGAAAATCCAGTCATTTTGCTCCACGAAATCGTACTTCTCTACTGCTTCGCCTTCTAGGAAAGTTGTATCACCCGGATCTTCAATTTGCACACGGCGCATCATCTGACGCACAATCACTTCTAAGTGCTTATTGTTGATACCAATACCTTGCGAACGATATACTTCTTGAATACCATTCACCAAATAGGCTTGAACTGCCAAAGGTCCTTTGATTTCCAAGATATTCTTAGGTGCGGTTGCACCATCTGATAGTTGCATACCTGCACGTACGAAATCGCCTTCTTGTACTAAAATGTGCTTTGAAAGTCCAATCAAGTACTTGCGACGCTGTCCGTCTTTTGCTTCTATTATCGTCTCTCTATTACCACGCTTAATCTTACCAAGCGTCACTACCCCATCAATTTCTGCTACTACTGCAGGGTTCGATGGATTACGTGCCTCAAATAATTCTGTTACACGCGGCAGACCACCCGTAATATCCTGAATACCACCAAGCTTACGCGGTATCTTCACAATCTTCTGACCTGCTTTCACACTCGCTCCATCATCAATAGAAATGTACGAACCTACTGGCAGGTTATAGTTACGCAATACCTCTCCATCTGGGTCGGTAATTTTAATCGTCGGAATTTTACGCTTATTACGCGATTCGATGATTACTTTCTCTGCATAGCCTGTCTGGTCATCGCGCTCAATACGGAAGGTCACATTTTCCTCAATAGACTCAAACTGTGCAATACCAGAATATTCAGAAATAATCACGTTGTTGAATGGATCCCATTCACAAATCACGTCTCCTTTCTTTACCTTCTGCTTATCCTTCACTAACAAGGTTGCACCATAAGGAATATAGTTCGCAGAGAATTGCTTACTTGATTCTGGATCCATGATACGTAACTCACCTGAACGAGATAGCACGATGTTTTCCTCTTCACCCTCTTCATTGACAGACTTCGTAGTACGGATACTATCAAACTCTAGTACGCCATCAAACTTCGCTACCATACTGGATTCTTGCTTCGCAACAGAAGCAATACCACCTACGTGGAAGGTACGCAATGTAAGCTGTGTACCCGGCTCACCGATAGACTGTGCTGCAATGATACCTACGGCATCTCCCATTTCTGCGATACGTCCTGTAGCAAGGTTTTTACCATAGCACTTACGGCATACCCCACGCTTCGTTTCGCACGTCAATACCGAACGGATATGCACCATTTCCACACCGATTTCTTCGATGTGTTCAGCCATCTTCTCTGTGATGTAGTCTCCTGCATTTAGCAATACTTCATCTGTTACAGGATGTATTACTTCGTGCAGCAGATAACGCCCACCGATACGAGAAGCAAGTCCTTCAACTATTTTTTCATTATCCTTTAGTGCCGTAGTCTCCAAACCGCGCAATGTACCGCAATCATCGAACATAATCACTACATCTTGGGATACATCCACTAGACGACGTGTCAGATAACCTGCATCGGCAGTCTTTAGGGCAGTATCGGCAAGACCTTTACGCGCACCGTGTGTAGAGATAAAGTACTCTAGTACCGAAAGCCCTTGCACGAAGTTGGAAAGGATTGGGTTTTCGATAACCGCACCTCCCGTATCGCCCGACTTTCGTGGTTTTGCCATCAGTCCACGCAATCCACAAAGCTGCTTAATTTGCTGCTTAGAACCCCGCGCGCCTGAGTGCAACATCATATATACCGAGTTGAAGCCTTGCTTATGCTCGGCTAACTCTTTCATCAAGTTGTCCGTAATGGTATTATCCGCATACGTCCACTTGTCAATGATTTGGTTGTAACGCTCATTGTTGGTGATGAAGCCCATGTTGTAGTTTTCCCAAACCTCATCCACTTCTTCACGTGCTTGTGTAAGCGTCTTTTCCTTGACAGTAGGCGTAATTAAATCACCCAAGTTGAAGGATAGCCCTCCTTTGAATGACCAATGGAAGCCCATTGTCTTAATCTTATCTAAGAATTCAGCCGTTACAGCGAAGTTGGTACGGAAGATAATATCCGCAATTACCTTCTTTAGGTTCTTCTTAGTAAGCAGTACATTCACGAAAGGCACTGTTTCTGGAACAGCTTCGTTGAAGATAACACGACCTGTAGTGGTTTCCACACGTCCTATTTTCAAATTGCCTTCTTCGTCCTCTACTCTAGCTCGTACGATAACTTTTGCATGTAAGTCCAGTTGTCCTTCATTATAGGCAATCATCACCTCTTCTGCCGAGTAAAACTTGCGTCCTTCCCCTTTTATCTTTACCTCTTTAGTGCTGAATCGCTCCTTCGTAATATAGTATAAGCCTAATACCATATCCTGCGAAGGATTGGTAATAGGTGAACCGTTCTGCGGATTCAGCATATTGTGTGGCGCAAGCATGAGCATTTGCGCTTCCAAAATTGCTGCATGTCCTAATGGTACGTGTACTGCCATTTGGTCACCATCGAAATCGGCATTAAAAGCAGAACAAGTGAGTGGGTGCAATTGAATTGCCTTACCCTCTACTAGCTTTGGCTGAAATGCCTGAATAGAAAGACGGTGCAAAGTCGGTGCACGGTTGAGCAATATGGGATGTCCTTTCAGAATATTTTCCAGTATTTCCCAAATCACAGGGTCTTTTCTATCTACGAGTTTCTTTGCTGATTTTACCGTCTTTACGATACCGCGCTCAATGAGCTTACGAATCACAAAGGGCTTAAACAACTCAGCAGCCATACCCTTTGGAAGTCCACATTCATGCAGCTTCAAAGTTGGGCCAACGACAATTACGGAACGTCCAGAGTAATCCACACGTTTACCGAGTAGGTTCTGACGGAAACGCCCTTGCTTACCCTTCAAGATGTCACTCAAAGACTTCAATGGACGACCACCTTCTGCTTTTACAGCATTCGACTTCCGTGAATTATCAAACAAAGAATCCACCGCTTCCTGAAGCATACGCTTTTCATTACGTAAGATTACTTCAGGTGCTTTGATCTCTAACAATCGCTTCAAACGATTGTTACGAATGATAACGCGACGATATAAATCATTCAAATCCGAACTCGCAAAACGTCCACCATCTAGTGGTACCAGTGGGCGAAGTTCAGGCGGCACCACAGGCAAGTACTGAATAATTGTCCATTCAGGCTTGTTTTCGATGCGTGTTTGTCCATCACGAAATGCTTCTACTACACGCAATCGCTTTAATGCCTCTGACTTGCGCTGCTGTGAGGTCTCATTCGCTGCTTGATGACGCAATTGATACGACAACTCATCTAGTTTCAATTGCATTAATAGGTCACGAACAGCATCCGCCCCCATTTTTGCAATAAACTTATTCGGATCTGTATCTTCTAACTGTTGATTTTCAGGTGGAAGACTTTCTAGTACTTCTAGATATTCTTCTTCTGTCAGCAGGTCTTTAATCTGAAACTCCTCCGCTTTCAACCCTGGCTGAATTACTACATATCGCTCGTAGTAAATGATGGTTTCCAGTTTCTTGGAAGACAAACCTAGCAAGTAACCAATTTTATTTGGTAATGATTTGAAGAACCAAATATGTACTACTGGTACTACTAGCTTGATATGCCCCATACGCTCACGGCGTACTTTTTTCTCCGTTACTTCTACTCCACATCGGTCACACACGATTCCCTTGTAACGGATACGCTTGTATTTACCACAATAGCACTCGTAGTCCTTTACTGGCCCGAAAATGCGCTCACAGAACAATCCATCACGCTCTGGTTTATACGAACGATAGTTAATTGTTTCTGGCTTTAGAACCTCACCATAGGAACGTTCCAGAATATCATCTGGCGACGATAAACTAATCGTAATTGCTCCAAACTGTTGTCCTTTCGCGCTTGTGCTTTTCTTTTTAAATGGCATAAATATGAGATGTGAGATTTTGAGATGTGAGATATGAGACAAAATTTTCGTAGAAAATAAAAAGTCTCACATCTCATATCTCATATCTTAAAGTCTAACAATTAGTCAAATTTCACGTCCAGTGCTAGTCCACGCAATTCGTGTACCAGTACATTGAAGGACTCTGGAATATTTGCGTCTGGCAATGGATCGCCTTTCACGATAGCTTCGTAGGACTTAGAGCGTCCTTGAATATCATCGGACTTCACCGTGAGCAACTCCTGTAAGATGTTGGATGCACCGAATGCTTCCAATGCCCATACCTCCATCTCACCGAAACGCTGACCACCAAATTGTGCTTTACCACCCAATGGTTGCTGCGTAATAAGCGAGTACGGCCCAATAGAACGAGCGTGCATCTTGTCATCTACCATGTGTGAAAGTTTCAACATGTAGATAACACCTACCGTAGCTTGCTGGTGGAAACGGTCTCCTGTACCACCATCGTAGAGATAGGTTTGTCCAAGACGCGGTAATTCTGCTGTCTTACAGTATTCGTCAATTTCTTCTAAGGAAGCTCCATCGAAGATAGGTGTAGCATATTTTAAGCCAAGCTTTTCGCCTGCCCAACCCAATACCGTCTCGAATATCTGCCCTAAGTTCATACGCGATGGTACACCTAGCGGATTCAATACGATGTCTACTGGTGTACCGTCAGGCAAGAATGGCATATCTTCGCTACGTACGATACGTGCCACGATACCTTTGTTTCCGTGACGACCTGCGAGCTTATCGCCTACTTTTAGCTTACGCTTCTTCGCCATGTATACCTTCGCTAGTTTCAATACCCCTGCTGGCAACTCATCACCAATGCTGATATTGAATTTTTCGCGCTTGTATTTTCCTACCTCTTCGTTCACCTTGATGGTATAGTTGTGTAGGAGACGAGCAATAAGCTTATTCGTATTTTCGTCTTTTGTCCAATTCGTATAATCTACAGAAGCGTAGTCAATTTCACGCAAGGATGTTTGGTCGAACTTATCGCCTTTAGGAATCAAAGGTTCGCCATATACACTCTTCACACCATTTGATGATTTGCTCTTCAACAATACGAGCAATTTATCAATCAAAGTAGTCTTCAAGTGGTTCAATACTATTGCGTGATCGTCGTCTAGCTTCGCTAAGGCTTGCTTCTCGCTCGTCTTTTGCACCTTATCCTTCTTAGCACGCGAGAATAATTGCTTATTGATAACGATACCTTTGGTAGATGGTGGTGCTTTCAAGGAAGCATCTTTTACATCACCCGCTTTATCACCAAAGATGGCACGAAGTAGCTTTTCCTCAGGCGTTGGGTCAGATTCTCCCTTAGGTGTAATCTTACCAATGATGATGTCTCCTTCCTTCAACCAAGCCCCGATGCGAACGATTCCATTTTCATCCAAATCCTTCGTTGCTTCTTCACTTACGTTCGGAATATCGTTTGTCAATTCTTCTTCCCCTAGCTTCGTATCGCGCACATCCATCTCGAAGTGTTCGATATGGAGTGAAGTAAAGACATCCTCACGCACTACACGCTCTGAAAGTACAATCGCATCCTCGAAGTTATAGCCTTGCCAGGGCATGAAGGCAACTTTTAAGTTTTGCCCTAGTGCTAATTCCCCTTTTTCAGTCGCATAACCATCACAGAGGATTTGCCCTTTCACCACACGGTCGCCGAGGCGAACGATAGGCTTCAAGTTGATACATGTTCCTTGATTCGTTCTGCGAAACTTAATCAAGGTATATGTTTTCACACTATTCTCGAATGATACCAATTCTTCCTCGTCGTCGCGGTCGTATCGAATTACAATTTGAGTTGCATCTACACCTTCCACTACGCCATTCCCCTCTGCATTTATCATCATGCGACTATCACGCGCTACTTTGCCTTCCAAACCTGTACCTACAATAGGTGAAGCTGGACGCAAGAGCGGTACTGCCTGACGTTGCATGTTAGAGCCCATCAAGGCACGATTGGCATCATCATTTTCCAAGAAAGGAATCATAGAAGCCGACACCCCAACAATTTGGTTTGGTGCGACATCCATGTACTCAATTTCTGGTGGTGCTAGTACAGGGAATTCCCCGTGTTCGCGACACTTAATTCTATCCGAATCAAATGCCCCTGTTTCCACTACAGGCGCGTTCGCTTGTGCGATACGCTTGTAATCCTCTCCTTCTGCGGATAGGTATTCAATAGGGTTCTGCAAATCCACAATACCTTCATTTACTTTCCGGTATGGTGTTTCTAAGAAGCCCATTTTGTTCACCTTCGCATGTACGCAAAGGGTAGAAATCAATCCAATGTTTGGTCCTTCTGGTGTTTCAATGGTACACAAACGACCATAGTGCGAGTAGTGTACGTCACGTACCTCGAAGCCTGCACGTTCTCGCGAAAGACCACCTGGTCCTAATGCTGAAATACGACGCTTATGCGTGATTTCAGAAAGCGGATTGGTTTGGTCGCAGAATTGCGATAGCTGGCTGGTACCAAAGAAGGAGTTGATAACCGACGATAGCGTACGTGCATTAATCAAGTCAATCGGTGTAAAGACTTCATTATCACGCACATTCATACGCTCACGGATAGTACGTGCCATACGTGCCAAACCTACACCGAACTGAG
>JAHDCQ010000470.1 GCA_020629845.1 Saprospiraceae bacterium
TAATTTTCATTTAAAAGATCGACCTCAAGATTTTGGTATATACTTAACATCAGAGATAAAGAAGCGATGTCCAAATCAAAAAATCATCATGCTTGCTAAGGATACTGAAAATGACAAAAAACAAATGACTATTCTTAAACGGTCATTTAGTGCAGGAGCAGTTGCGTATCTTTCTAAAGGTGATTTAGATGCTTGGTCAGAAGGTATTCAGGAAACTATGAGAGGGGATACTTATGTTAGTAGTCGAATAAGAGAGGCTTTATTAAGAATAACCATACAAGCAAATGATTTTAACTTAACATTTCGAGAGCTAGAAGCTATTTATCTATTGTCAGAAGATAAAAAAATAGCAGAAGTAGCTAAAAATATGAAAAGTTATCATAAAAAAGACGTGGAAGAGCATTTAACATTTGATGGTGCAAATTATCATATTAAAAATGCTAAACTGAAATTAGGAGTAAAAACAAACCAGGGTCTCGTAGCAAAAGCCTTAAGAAATGGTTTAATATCCTAAAAAATACAGCCTTGCATAATAGACTTATGCAAGGCTGTGTTGTCTGATAGCCTAAAAAACCGTAATGATTTTCTTACTACCATATTTAGCAGTCACTTTTCGTAGTCAAAATTTTCCCGCCTATATCCCTCCTATCTTTGCATTGTCATTAAGACAAAAACAAACGTTCATTGACATCAAGGGAGTGGAAGTAAGTTGATTACAAAATAGACGATTATCAAATTGTATATCGCCTATGGAACCAAAAATAATTGGTTCTCAGACAAATCCCGTGACGAAGCCGAAGAAAAAGAAAGCACAACACTACTTTTCGGGCGTTTTTGTGCTTTCTTTTTCTTCGCCCACGAAATTTGTCTGAGAACGAAACAATTTTTTAATAAAAAATCAAAATCGATTTATGGCAGCTAAAAAAGAAAAAAAGAATTACATCATCACCTTTGATGATGATTCTATTCCGACCATAAAAGTAGCTGAGACGCTAGGCGTTGATGAGGCTGCTGTGACGGATGCTGTTACTGCTATGGAAGCAGAGTATGATGTAACGGTGATTGATAATCTACATTATCAAGAACTCGGTTGCGTGTCTGCAAAAATGACGGCACAAGAAGCTGAAAAGTTGAGAAAACAAAAAGGAGTCTTGGAAGTTATTGAAGACTTTGAAGTACGTGCAATTGATTTCATGTCTACCGTGAAGCCTTCTATGAATGGCGAGGAACTGCATACAAATGAGCCGATTGATTCTGCTCAGGAAGATGACTCCTTAGCTTGGGAAGAAGATTTAATTGCAATGGACCTAGAAGAAATGTTATATGAAACAGCTACAGAAAATGTAACGGAGGAAGCCTCTCGTCCAAAAGCAAGCAGAGAGCTGCTGCCCTGGAATATTAGCCATATCCGTGCTCCACAGGCAGGTCGCAAGGCACTCTATGGTGCAGGTATAAAGGTAGCGGTCTTGGATACAGGTATCGCACGTCACCGCGACTTGATTGTGTATGGCGGCGCGTCATTTGTACCAAGTACACGTAGCTACAACGACCGCAATGGACACGGTACGCACTGTGCAGGAGTTATCGCAGCACGCGCCAATCGTACTGGTATTATAGGTGTTGCGCCATTATCGCGCCTTTATGCCGTAAAGGTGTTGGGTGACGACGGTAGAGGATCATTCAGTTGGATACTGAGCGGTATGGCTTGGGCACTCCGAAATAAAATGCATGTTGTATCCATGAGTCTCGGTGTCCCTGTTGCCCCAACTGCTGCACTTACTCGTATGGTAAACCTGCTCAATAGAGCTGGCATTACGGTAGTAGCTGCTTCTGGAAATAGCTATGGAACACAATTCCCACAGGTAAACACGCCTGCAAACTGTGCAGGTGTAATTGCAGTGGGTGCGACAGATGCTCGAAATAGAATAGCACCCTTTTCTTCAAGAGGAGGGACTTGGAATCAAGTCAGTCTGGTAGCACCCGGCGTGAGCATTGTCTCGACTTACCTTGCTAATAGTTACCGTTCTTTGAGCGGTACGAGTATGGCTTGCCCACATGTAGCTGGTGCAGTTGCGCTACTAAAGCGACGCTATCCAACGGCAAGTCCTGCTTGGCTTGAGCGACAATTGATGCGCACCGCGCGTGATATGGGAACACCAGGTTACGACCCCACATATGGTGCTGGCTTATTAGATTGCAATAGAGCCGTATAATTTCATGAAAAAGAGTGCTTTGAAGGGAACTTCGAAGGGCTCTTTTTTTATTTTAGAAGTTTTCCTGCTTCATAAATATTCCGATTTGCTCAGCAATTTGCTTAGGCGCGTCCTCTTGCAAAAAATGCCCACAATCTGGTAGACAAACAATGTTAGCTTGTGGTAAATCTTCTTGGACACGCTGCATGGTGGCACTCACGTTGGGTAGAATTTTATCCTGTTCGCCATATATGATTTGTACAGGACGTTTGAAGTTGGGCAATTTTTCCGCAATTTCGTGAAAGCCTTTCATACTTAGCCGTTGTGCCGACTTCAATAAGGCTTTTCTAGCGTTGGTATCCTGAAATGGAGCTTGATACGCTTGTATAATCTCTTCGCTTAGACGCTCCTTATGATGCACCCCTAAACACATCGCTCTCTTTATGCCATTGGGACTCGTTAGCCAATTGCTTAGGACGGGCAATCGCACCGCCAGACCAAATAACTTTACTGCCCAGGAAAACTGCGGATAAACCAGCGTATTAAATAGCAGTAAACGATTGACCTGATCCATATTCTGTACCAACCAATATAAGCCAATCGGACCGCCAAGGTCATGTACGCCTAGCGTGACTTTATCAATGCCTAAATTTTCTAAAAACTGGCTTAGAATGCGCTCATAATACCTAAAACTATAGGAGTCTTTCAATCGCTTATCTGATTTGCCATAGGCAGGTAGGTCAATGGCAATAACTTGGAAGTCACTTGCCAATTCTAGCATAATATTACGCCACAAATAAGCCGATGTAGGAAAGCCATGTAGGAATAGAATCACTTCGCCTTCGCCAGCACTTCGATAGTGGATTTTGGTATCGCCAACTTGGGTGTAGTGACTTGCTAGTTCTGTTTGCATGATATTACTTTTTAGTACGCAAAGGTTTATATTTGGAACATTCAAGTACGGAAACCTATTCTGCTTTGCGGAGTGGTGCTTTTTGGATTTTTACCCCAAATCAAACATTGTTTTTACTTCCTGAAAAGTCACCACTTTAGTATATCCTTTGGCACACAAGCCTTCATAAAGTTCCAAATCGCCCGTCCAAAGTAATTCATTGAGGTATCAT
>JAHDCQ010000471.1 GCA_020629845.1 Saprospiraceae bacterium
TAAGCAGATTTTTACTAAAAAAATCGCATATCTCATATCTGTAAGTCTCACATCTAACAATGGCAGAAAAATATATAAAGAATTATATCAATGGTGCGTTTGTGCCTTCCTTATCAGGGGATTATTTGGACAATATCAACCCTGCGAATGGAAAGGTGTACGCTCAATTTCCAAACTCCAATGAAAATGACCTCAATCAAGCGGTAGAGGTCGCGCATAAGGTGCAAGCGGCTTGGGCGCGCTTAGAAAGTGAACGACGCTTCCGAATCCTGATGCGAATTGCAGATATTTTGGAACAGAATCTCATCGAATTTGCACGGGCAGAAACGCTTGATACTGGTAAACCTGTTTCGATGGCAGTCAGCAATGATGTGCCCGATGCACAAGCTTGTTTTCGCTACTATGCCACCAGCATCATGCACCAAGATAGTTCTTCGAAGAGTGGGCAAAATGGCTTCATCAACCTTAGTATGCGACAGCCCGTTGGTGTAGTGGCTTGTATTATTCCCTGGAATATGCCCTTGTTTATCCTTTGTCAAAAAGTAGCACCTGCACTGGCTGCGGGAAATTGCGTTATCGTAAAGCCTTCCGAGCATACGCCTATGACCGCCTATATGTTAGCACAGGCCTGTGAGGAAGCAGGACTCCCAAATGGCGTACTCAATGTAGTGCATGGACGCGATGAATTATTACACACACTCATTGCGGCACATCCGAAAATTGAAGCAATTTCATTTACGGGTAGCGCAAGAGAAGGGCAACGCATCATAACAGCAGCAGCTCCCTTATTTAAAAAACTATCCTTAAATCAAGGCGGGAATAATGCGAGTATCATTTTTGAGGATTGCGACTTTGATAAAATGATGATTGGCGTGTTGCGTTCCTCTTTTTCTAATAATGGACAATTGCGGCATCATGCTTCAAGGATTTTTGTGGAACGTTCTAAATATGAAAATTTCAAACAGGAACTTGTCAAGCGCACACAGTTTTTGAAAGTGGGCGATCCTTTCTCCAGCATTTCTGATTTAGGCGCTATTATTTCTGCTGACCACCTAGAAGAAGTCAAAAGTTATCTTCGACTAGCGGAATTGGAAGGCGGCTATGTAATTTGCGGTGGCAGAGCAGTAGCAGTAAGTGGTGAGTTGGACGGTGGCTACTTCATCCGCCCTGCTATAGTGGAGGGCTTAGAAAATGAAGCCAAACTCAACCAAGAAGAGGTCTTCGCACCAATTGTGAGTTTGCAACCTTTTGATACCATTGAAGAAGTAGTAGACTTGGTGAATGACTCTAAATTTGGGCTTTCTGCCTCTATTTGGACGGAGCATATCGCGAAAGCAACTGCCGTTGCAGAGCGTCTGAAAGTCAGTACGGTTTGGATAAATGCGTGGAATACCCGCGACATCACGGTAAATACGGGTGGCAGAAAACAATCAGGTAGCAACTATGAAGGTGGTATGGATGCACTGGAATTTTTCACCGAACGAAAGAATATTAATTTCAAACTCTAATGCAAAAATTCCTCCGCGACAATCGTATTTACTTCATCTGTATCGGGCTTTTTTTAGTGATTGCTGGTGGTTTTCTAGCTTTCATAGAACTAGGCGATGCTATCTTTTTCTTCAATAATCGCCGTGCGGACTGGAGCGATTTTTTCTTTAAATATGGCACAAAACTAGGCGAAGAAGCGGCTTATCTAGGCTTTGGCTTAATTTTATTAGCCATAGATTTCCGCAAAGTATTCGTGCTTCCTATACTTGGTTTTACGATTACATTTGTGAGTTATTTCACCAAAAGTATCTTCGCACAGCCTCGCCCTGCTGCCTATTTCAAAGACTTAGATTTGTTGCAAAACATCCAATTCATAGAAGGCGTAGATATACATACAGGCGCAAGCAGCTTTCCTTCTGGACATACTATGTCCGCTTTTGCATTGTATACTTTACTTGCCTTATTTTTTCCTAAAAAATGGTGGCTCCAGCTCGGATTTTTCAGCCTCGCACTTATAGTAGGTGTGTCGCGCATTTATTTAGTTCAGCATTTTCTGCGGGATGTTTTCGCAGGGGCAATTATGGGAGTTGGCTTTGGAATTGCGTTTTATTTGCTCTATCAATTTGTAATTAGCAAATTCGGGAAGAAACAAGCCTAAGTCTCGCTTATATTACCTTCCAAAACACTACTTTTGCCTAGAATGTAAAAATAGTATATGCGAAAGATAAGCGCGGATTTTATCTACCCTATCAGCAGCGCGCCTATGCAAAATGGCGTGATTATCCTAGCTGATTCAGGAAAAATAACAGACATCACTTCCCGTGAAGTGCACGATGCCAGTAGTATTGAAACCTACAAGGGCAGCATTGTACCAGGTTTTGTGAATACGCATTGCCACTTAGAGTTGTCGCACATGAAAGGCAAGGTGGATACAGGGACGGGCTTGATTCCTTTTATCACCAATGTCGTAAAATTCCGCGACCTGCCAATGGAGGAAATCCTAGATGCCATCGCAAAAGGCGACCAAGAAATGTATGACAATGGCATTGTAGCCGTCGGGGATATTTCCAATAAATTAGACACCAAAGCCACTAAAGATAAAAGTGCTATCCGCTACTACAGTTTTGTAGAAATGTTTGATTTCCTGCAAGATGCAAATGCTCAAGCCACTTTCGAGCAGTATAAAGCGGTATATGATGCACAAAGCGCGAGTAATGGCAACAAAAAAAGTGCCGTTCCACACGCGCCCTACTCTGTTTCAAAGTCACTCTTTGAGATGATTAATCAACTGAATGGCGATAGTGGCACCGTCAGCATTCACAATCAAGAAACGCCACCTGAAAATCAGCTTTTTCAAGAAAAAACGGGTGCTTTTGTGGACTTTTATAAGGGCTTTGATATTTCCTTAGCCAATTTTAAAGCTACGGGACAGCCCTCTATTCAATATGCTCTAGCGAATATGAATCCCAACTGCCGCACACTTTTTGTGCATAATACCTTGACGACAGAGGAAGATATTCGCGCAGCACAGGCTTGGAGCGATAAAGTCTATTTTGCAACTTGTGCCAATGCTAATTTATATATCGAAAATCGTTTGCCGAACTATCAAAATTTTATAAATACCAATGCGCGCATGACCATTGGTACGGATAGTTTGACTTCGAATTGGCAACTTTCCATAGTGGAAGAATTGAAGACGATTGCAAAATATCAATCATACATTCCTTTTGAAACGCTACTGCATTGGGCGACTTTAAATGGCGCAGAAGCATTGGGCTATGAGGCTGACTTAGGTAGCATAGAAATAGGCAAAACACCAGGCTTGAA
>JAHDCQ010000062.1:0-12526 GCA_020629845.1 Saprospiraceae bacterium
TAAGACCTTTTACTATGAAAATAACGGTATTCAGGGATGGAATATTAATGTTTTAGGGAATTTGTAGAAAATAAGCTACCAAATTTTGCGAAGCAATTTTTTCTTTAAGCAAGGCAAAAAACGTAGGCATAGCTGGTTCTGTCGAGGCTTTTTAACGCAGCATAAAGGAAAAATAGCAAGTAAAATTGGTAGGTTATATTTTATAAGTTCCCTTAACATAAAAACAAGTAGAGGTTTTAAAACAACTTTCTAAATCTATTCCTCCATGTGTACTCCTCTGTTAGAAAGTATAATAATCGGAATCCAACCTAAAATAGGGATAAAATAAGCAAGTATTAAAGGTCGTTTCCAGACTAAACGGAAGAAATTCCACCACGAATAATTCATTTTAATATCTTCTCCTTTCTTCCATTGAAGATAAAATTCTGAAAATAGGAAGGGCCAAAGAATAGGTAAATAATAGGGGAAGTATTTTTTATTTTTCCAAGCTAATTTAAAAAACTCTCTCCAGTCGTACGGATTTTTTCCATAATCTTCCACCGCAGTTGTCAATTCTGCTTGGACTTGAGCTTGTACGTTATCTCGAATTTCTTCAATCTCTGTTTGATTGAGTTCGTCGTAGTTTTTGTTCGATAGTTCTTCACGTCTAATGCGTTTGCCACGTACAAACGTCATTTTAGCTGGAAAGGTGAAATAGTATGCCCAGGGCATAATCAATAAAATAGTGAGTATGCCAATGGGGAGAAATGGGATACCAAAAATTTTCTTCATTACTTTATTTATCCAGGGTATATTATACATATACGGATTGACGTATTCCGCGTTTACGGTCGAGAAAGGAACTATATCGGTATTATACTTCAGGCTCATTTTGATAAAAGAAGTCGAAAAACGCTGCAATTCATATTTATGATTAAAGCCTTTGCCAATGCCTGGCACACCTTCAGGGTATAGCATTACATTGGAGCTAGGGTAGTGCATCATCGTTTCAAAATTATGGAAACTTGCATCTACACCACCACATTTTTTCCAGAAATTAGCTATGAAAAAAGGAACCATAGGGCCAAGTGTGGACAGCGTGGGGACGATGAGTGTGCGGCATACTTTGGAAGCATCATAGTTGAACTGGCGTAGTAAGCCAGACATAAATGCTACAGCATCCCAGGGGACAGAACGCCCAGAATGATTACTGATTAGTATAACAGGGGCATCGGGGTTATTCCGTTCAATATTTTCTTCAAAGCCTACGTATTTAATCCGAAAGTAGGCATCATTGACTAAGCTCATCACATGGCGTACTAAGGCTTCTGCAAAAGCAGGATCAAAATCCTTATAGATATGCTTGTTGGCATCAATTTTTGCCTGTTCTGCTACTGTTAGTACACTCATGTCGAATTGTAAGTTAATTGTCAATGGTAATTATTTAGAGCAGAGAAGAGAGACCATTCGCTTCGCTCATTGAGAGAAGAGAGATAGGGCGTTATACCAGAGAGTGAAGAAAAAAAACTTGTCCATCTCTATTCTATCAGTCCAAAGGACGGTCTCTGCTCTCTCATCTAAATAGTTAATTGCAATGATAAGTAAATTTTGAAGAATGCTATCAAAACTGTAAGAATGCTTGAATTGTTTATCAATTATACATAAACACATAATTGAATTTATGACAACACAAGCATTTCTGGATATTTTGAAATCAAATCCTAATTTACCTCTATATTTCGAGTATCGAGCAGGGGAATTTGTACGCTCTGATTATCACATTACAGAAATAAAAAATGTGAGTTATGATACGGTAGATTGTGGTGGGGTACAGAATACTTGGGAGGAAACCATCGTGCAGCTTTGGGAAAATGAAACGCCCGAACCTGAGCACTCAGTAAATACAGACAGGGCTTTGAAAATATTTGAAGTAGTAGAAAAGACCCGCCCTACTTTTAAGACTACCGATTTGAAGTTTGAATACGGAAATTCCACTTTTCATACTGCAATAATGCCCGTACAAAGCATAGATATTACGGATAAGATTATAGTAAAGCTAGCAAACGAGCATACTACTTGTAAAGCAAAAGATAGAAAAGCTGAAAATAGCCTCCAAGAGCTAGAGTTGGCTTGTACGCCTGGTGGAGGTTGTTGCTAATCATTCTTTTCCCAAGTACGGAATTGCGCGGTATCTTCTGCTAATTTTATCAAGAGTAGGCGGTCTTCCGTTGTGAATTCCCTATTGCGTCGTGCCATCACCCGCTCGGCAGTAGTGAAGGCTTTTTCTAGTTCGTAGGTTTGGAAGCCTTCGCTACCGCCCCATGCAAAAGATGGAATGAATTTTGGAGGAAATCCGCCACCATAAATATTTGCACACACGCCTACCACTGTGCCTGTATTAAACATAGTATTAATGCCACATTTAGAATGGTCGCCCATCACCAAGCCACAAAATTGCAAATCGGATAGCTGGTAATCTTTGGTGGCATAATCCCAACGTTTTACTTTGCTATAGTTATTCTTCAAGTTTGATACATTGGTATCCGCTCCTAAATTACACCATTCTCCGATAACCGAATTGCCAAGATAGCCTTCGTGTCCTTTATTTGAGTTTCCAAGTATCACAGTATTATTGATTTCTCCAGCTACTTTACTATTTGGTCCGAAAGTGCTTGCGCCATAAATTTTCGCGCCCATTTTAATAACGGACTTTTCGCATAGCGCGATAGGCCCGCGCAGCATAGCGCCTTCCAATATTTTGGTGTCTTTGCCGATATAAATCGGGCCAGTAGAGGCATTGATGATGGCACATTCTACTTCCGCACCTTTTTCTACAAAAATATTTTCTGCGCCACTTATCAGGTTACTCTCGCTTAGTGGTGCAGATACGCGGTCGGCTGTAATCAACTCAAAATCACTCCGTATAGCTGCATCATTTAGGCTAAAGAGATCAGTAATACTTTCGAGCTTGATGATTTTGGTTTCATCGAGTTCAAAGCCTTGTAGTTCTTCAATATCCTCATCTTTCATCAAGCGGTCGAATTGCTTTTCATTGAGGCGTGCTGCTATCAATTCTCCATTTTTTAGCAATGCTTCATTGTGTTGCAAATGTCGAACAATAGAACAGATTTGCTTATCAGGCAATACAGCACTATTGATGATAAAGTTATCATCTTCCACCGTCACAGGAAATTTCTCACTCAGCTCATATTTAGTAATATACGAAGCAGTGCCTTGTAGCCATTTTTCCCATTTTTCCCGTATAGTGAGAATGCCAATTCTAAGTTCGCCGATTGGACGCGTATAGGTGAGTGGGAGAAAATTGGTATTGGTATAGTCGTCAAATAAAATAATATTACGCATGGTCTGTGTTGAGTTATGAGCTATGAGCTATTAGTTATGAATATTGATTGTAAATACTCAATGAGTGAATTGTGAATGACTGAATGAGCGAATATAATTTAGAATTGTTCACTCATTCAAAATTTTTTTATTCATTCATTGAGTATTTATTATTGATTGGTTTTATTTATTCATAACTCATAATTCATAACTCATCCCTAAAAGAAAAAGCCTCAATCAAAAATGACTGAGGCTCGCTTTGTGTATATGTAGATTATTTTATCCTTTGTCTTTCTTCGCAAAGCGTGTATTTGCAAATTTCTTATTGAATTTGTCAATACGACCTGCGGTATCTACGAATTTCATCTTACCTGTAAAAAACGGGTGTGAATCCGCAGAAATCTCTAACTTTATTAATGGATACTCTTCCCCTTCAAAGGTGGTTGTTTCCTTTGACGGTGCGCAAGAGCGAGTAATAAATTCTTTATTGGTTGATAAATCCTTGAATACTACCATTCTGTATTCCTTTGGATGTGTACCTTTCTTCATTATCTATCTATCTTTTCTACGATTAGACCGCAAAATTATAAAATTCTTATGGATTTCCATGTATTTTTGCGCTCTAATTTTATTGAAGAACAATTTTACTAACCAGATAATTCTTTGAATTAGTCTTTAGGTGGTTGTCTTATAGTTTTTAGCATAAAAAATAGCTAAGACCAAAGACTAGCAATCAAAGACCAGATTAATACAAGTGATGAAAGAAGTATTTATTGTTTCAGCAGTGCGAACACCGCTTGGGAGTTTTGGAGGTGCATTAGCTAATATTTCTGCTACGAAATTGGGAGCTACTGCTATCAAAGGCGCACTAGAACATGCAAAAGTAGACCCAGCAGCCGTGAACGAGGTATTGATGGGAAATGTGGTGTCGGCAAATTTGGGACAAGCACCTGCTCGTCAAGCGGCTATTTATGCTGGTTTGAGCAATCAAATTCCTTGTACTACCGTGAATAAAGTATGTTCGTCAGGTGCGAAGACCGTAATGTTGGGGGCGCAAAGCATTATGCTAGGAATGAATGATATAGTGGTAGCAGGCGGCATGGAAAATATGTCGAGTATACCTTATTATGTACCGAAAGCACGCTATGGCTATAAATTTGGCAATTCTACTCTGATTGATGGTCTAGTGCGGGATGGCTTGCAAGATGTATATGACCAAGTGATGATGGGCGAATGCGCGGATAAAACAGCGCAAGAATACAATATTAGCCGCGAGGAACAGGATGCTTTTGCGATAGAATCCTACAAACGTGCTGCTGCGAATACAGAGAATGGCAAGTTTGCGGCAGAAATTGTACCTGTATCTATTCCACAGCGCAGAGGCGAGCCTATTGTGATGAAGGAGGATGAGGAGTATAAGAAAGTAAAGTTTGAGAAAATCCCAAAACTACGCCCTGCTTTCACGAAAGATGGGACGGTGACAGCCGCAAATGCTTCTACCATAAATGATGGAGCATCGGCTCTGATTTTGGCGAGTAAAGAAAAAGTACAGGAGTTGGGTTTGAAACCTATCGCGAAAATTCTAGCTTTTGCAGATGCTGCTCACGAACCTGAATGGTTCACTACCGCGCCTACAAAAGCTGCTCCTAAAGCCTTAAAAATGGCTGGTATGAATTTCGCAGATGTAGATTTCTTTGAGGTAAATGAGGCGTTTTCGGTAGTGACTTTGGCATTCAATAAAGTGCTAAATATTGATGCGGATAAGGTGAATGTGTATGGTGGCTCGGTAGCACTTGGGCATCCACTTGGCGCATCAGGTGCGCGTATTTTGACAACTTTGACAAATGTATTGCAACAAGAAGACGGCTCGGTGGGTTGTATCGCTATTTGCAATGGTGGTGGCGGTGCTTCTTCCATTGTGATTGAAAGAGTTTAATTATACACGGTGCGAGGATGTAGTGGTATGTCACTGCGTCCTCCTAATCTTATACCGATAGTAATATGAAAAATAAAGGCTTGCTCACTACAATAGGATTTTTCTCATTTGTGATTGGATTTTTGTCTTTGATTTTGAGCATGATAGGCTTAAAACTATCTTACTTGACTTGGATTGATGGTGCAGGCGATTTGATAGGTTTGATTGTACGTTTAGTTATGATTTTTGGTGGAATTGTGCTAGTTGTATTAGCGCGTACTGATTTTAGAGGGGAAAATGAGTATATCAATTAGTTGGAAAAGTTTGTATAAGCTGGACTAATACCTCGTTTAAATTATCAATGGCTAAAGGCAAATTCCAAGCATCCCGATTGCGCGGTTCTACATAATTAGAAATAGCCCGAATTTGTAAATATGGTAACTGCTGTGCACTACAGATGTAGGCAAATGCTGCACCTTCCATACTTTCTACATCTGCTTGTAGGCGTATTTTTGCGGCCTCAATATTGGGTGCATATCCATGTACTTTATTGACGGTAGCTCCAATTACTTTAGGTAAGAAATCAAACTTTCCACCTGCTTCATTCTCGATTTTTCCTGCTTTGAAAGGCGCATCATCCATTGGCAAAAGCCCTAAACTATGTATACTCAAAAAATTGCCGTCAGCATCTTCTGCTCCTAAGTCCCCGAATTGCTCACTATATACATTTACGACCTGCCCGATAGATAAAGCCCGATTATAGGCTCCTGCTACGCCTGCATTGATTGCAAAATCGTAGTTTTCGTTTGCCAATACATAGCCCATGGCATAAGCAGTAAGCATCTGCCCAACGCCTGTGATGAGCAATCGAATTTGGATATTTTCTTTTACAAATATATTGGAAGGGGTCTCTGTGAAATGTTGTTCTAAATAATTTTTTAGAGGCAAAATTTCAAAAGGCGTAGCTGCTACAATTAGAATGTTCATCAACGCGACTTTTTATGCTTTGGCGTATAAGTCATGGATAAACTAGGCGTAATACCTAGCACTTGATGATAAGCAGAAGCAATATCTACTTGCAAGCCAGAAGGGACTTTTACACCAAGACCTAAACTTACTAAGCTAGGAGCTGTAGCTGTACCTACACGCATATAGAACGCATCTATGAAGCGATATTCCAAGCCTGTTCGTATACGTAATGGAAAGTCTAAGTCTTTTTCAAGCTCTAAGCTGAGAAAGGTCTTAGAGGATGGTGTGTAAATTATACCTGCTTTATATATGGTGGGGATTGTGAAATCTTCTACAAATTCGATATTTCTTGGACTAAACACGTGTACACCTAATCGTATTTCCTTTGTAATAGTGGCTTGCACACCCATTTCAAAAGTAACAGTTCCTTTGGAGCCATATTCGGGAATGTTTACATTGATAAAATCGAATTGTGCGCCGAGAGAAAACCCTTTTGCTAGTTTACGACCGTAAGCCAATCCTATTTTTTGATTATTGAATGCCTCGATACCAAAATGATGCAGTACTAAACCGAAGGTACCAAAGTCAGATGGGAGTATTGCACCTACACCAAAGTTATTGATAGGGCTTCTGATAAAGCGACTTTCTGCATTAATTATACCTTGCCATGTATCTAAATAGGCTAGTCCTGCCTGATTATGAAATATACTATTGGCATCTTGGAAATTGATACCTGTACCACCCATAGCTATACTTCGCGCAGAATTTGAAGTACTACTTTGGGCAGTTAATTTCCAAAAAGCAAGCGTAAATAAGGCGAAGAAAAATAGTTTTTTCATAAATGCTATTATAACTTTACATTTCTAGTTGTGCAAAACTAGAAATGCAAAGTTATAGGAACAAGTAATCAGGCATAAATAATTCGATATGATTTTTGTATTTATCTTATCTTAGCAAGTGATAATATCCTAATTTTGATTACTAGCCCAACCACTTGTAGAATTATAAAAATCAAATATCTTAACTAAATCGTTTTCAGAACGGAAATTCAGATTGTGGTCAGAAATATACTTCTTCATCAATTTTGACGAATTCCCAAATAGTTTTAGCAATTTTCGCTTGTTAGAAAACATGGCTTTAGCAATACCATCTTGTTTTTTATAATAAATGTCTTGTTTTAGAACTTGCTTATCATAGTCAAGGTTGTATTTCTTTACAAGTGTTATTTCTCCAAGACAGAGTACTTCAAAATAGCTGTATGCTTTTAAATCTTTTTCTTCAAATAGAGAAGGAATAAAATATCTATCGGCTAGTTGAATGTGCTTTATTTTACTAGGATAAAGCGTTACATGATAGTCTTCAAATCGAATTTCCATCACATCACTAGATAATAAGTAACGTCCTTCAATCTTAAAAATTTTTCCATCAAAAGCTGTGATTTCAGCATATTGCCAGCCATTAAAAGATATGGGTGATTGCTCCAGATTGGGTATGCTTTTTCTACCTATAAAAAATATAGAATTATCAAATTCTGGGTCAAATGTTTTTATTTTTTTGTCTTCTTCTAAAAAACTATATAATGAAAAACTCATTTGACCATAAGTGTGGACGGATAAAAAAGAAAATAAAAATAGTACCGGGAAAATAATTTGTTTCATAGCTTTAACTACATTTTACCTTTAATAGAAAAACTGAGTTGTACAGATTTTTCTTTAATGTATTATAAAGCTAAGATATTTTATTTTTTTACATATATAAAAGACATTTCTGATATAGAGTATAACACCTTAAAATTGGTTATTATATATATGATTTTAATTTAATGTTTTGAAAATGAATTAATTATGAATTTGTAAAAATATATTTTATTGATAATTTCTTACAGTAGCAAGGACTTTAATACTGCTTTATTACAGTATAAAAGGCGGTTTTATCGTTAGATGCTACAAATCCAACGCGTATAACTTAGTTATTTTTGTGCTAATCTATACGATTAATCACTTCTTCTAACTCTTTCTTTTTAGAGCGACTTAATGGAAACTCATAATCCAATACTTTAACCTTGCTATCTTGAAAATCAATTGATTCTACTTTGTCTAATTGAACAATGTATTGCCTATGTATGCGCATAAAGCGACTTGGGGGTAATAGGGCCTCCATTTTGGAAAGGGTGGTTCTAGTCATAAATTTAAGTTCTTGATTTATATAGGCTTCACAGTAGTTATTGTCTGATTTAATGAAAACAATACTATTCATGGGGATTTTGCGATATACGCCTTTCTTTTTAAAAAAAATAAAGTCTTTGAAGGCAAAATCATCCTCTCCTTCACTACTTTTCATTTGTACTTGATTGCTTTGTTTTATATGATTTATAGCAAGTTGTATAGAGCTGAGGAGTGTAAATCTATCAATTGGTTTCACTAAGTAGCCAATCATTAAGGCTTCTTTCGCTTTTTTATAATGAAACTCGTCGCCAAAACTGGTAATGAATAAAATGGGGATGGATAATTCTTTAATCGCTTTTCCTATCTCAATACCCGTCATCTTACCTTTAATGTCAATATCCATCAAAATAAAATCAGGCGATTGATTTAAAATAATCTCTAGCGCATCATCCGAATTATCTACTCTTCCTAAAATATTATAGCCGATTTCTTCTATTAGCATTTCCAACTCCAAAGCAAAGGACAGATTATCTTCTACAATTAGAACGTCTAATTTTAATTCATCCATAAAGATTACTTCTTTTGTATAAAATTGATGGTATAAAGCCTATTTTGAAATGTACTCCGTAGTGCTTTATATGAAAACTAGGTAAAGTAAGTAGTCGAGTTTAAATAATTTCCTGTTGCTATTGAGTTGATTTTTTTAACGCTGCCATTCAGAAAAAGCAGCCAATAGTAGCGAAAAGTATTTACACTCGACTACTTATATTAACATTAGCATGCTTAAAGAAATGAAATGTACAACTTAAACCTTATTCTTGGTAGTTAAAATATGAATTTTTAAAAAAAGAACTATTTAAATCCGAACATACTAATTTAGTGTGTCGCCAATTTGCAAAAAAAGATAAAACATGACATCCATACTGATTAAGAACACGTGCTTAATAAACAGAGGAAATATTACTTCTAAAGATATTTTAGTAAAAAACGGGCGTATTGAGCGTATTGATAATATTATTGATGCCAAAGTAGATATTGAGATAGATGGTACAGAGAAGTATTCTATGCCTGGCATTATAGATGATCAAGTTCATTTTCGCGAACCAGGTCTGACGCATAAAGCGAATATATACACTGAAGCTAAAGCAGCCGTAGCAGGCGGTACTACCTCTTTTATGGAAATGCCTAATACCAAACCCTCCGCTTTGACACAGGAACTATTGGAACAGAAATACCAAGTAGCTGCTAAGACCTCTCTTGCCAATTATTCCTTTTTTATGGGCGCGGGCAATGATAATTTAGAAGAGGTGCTTCGCACCAATACCAAAGATGTGTGTGGCATCAAGATTTTTATGGGCTCAAGCACAGGGAATATGCTAGTCGATAATCGGAAAACGTTGGAGGCTATTTTTAAAGACGCACCCATGCTCATTGCCACGCATTGCGAAGATGAAGCTACGATACGGGCGAATGCGGCGGCAGCTAAAACAAAATTTGGAGAAAATGTACCTATCGAACAACACCCCATTATCCGAAATGCTGAAGGCTGTTACATATCCTCTAATTTGGCGATTGAATTGGCAAAAAAGCACAATACTCGCCTTCATATTCTACATATTTCTACTAAGGATGAGTTAGAGCTATTTCGCAATGATATTCCCTTAGAGCAAAAACGCATTACTGCTGAAGTGTGTGTACATCACCTTTATTTCAATGCCAGCCAATATGCTACTTTAGGTACGCAAATCAAGTGCAATCCTGCTATTAAGGATAGTACCCACCAAGCGGCACTATTGCCAGCCTTGCTAGATAATCGCTTAGATATTATTGCTACTGACCACGCACCGCATACTTGGGAAGAGAAGCAAGGCACGTATTTCAAAGCACCTTCTGGAGTACCTCTGGTACAGCATTCTTTGAATGTGATGTTAGAGTTTTATCATGCTGGAAAAATTAGTCTAGAACGCATGGTAGAAAAAATGTGTCACGCGCCTGCTATTTGTTTTGAAGTGGATAAGCGCGGTTATTTAGACGAGGGCTATTGGGCAGATATTGCTTTAGTAGATATAGAACAAGCTTGGCAAGTGCAGAAAGACAATATTCACTATAAATGTGGCTGGTCACCTTTTGAAGGGCATACTTTTAAAGGAAAGGTAACGCACACGATTGTAAGCGGACATTTGGCTTATGAAAATGGAGTGTTTAACGAAAGTGTGAAAGGCAAACGCTTACACTTCGACCGTTAAGTGCGTCCGCTTTCAAGCTCGGCAATTTTTTCGTTGAGCCATTTCACATTAAAACCTTCGGTAGCTTCCACTTCTGCCTTGAATTTTTCAATTGCCTTTTGGTCACGAGGCATCACTTTAGTGAGTTTTTTCGTGAACCGAATGAAGTTTTTGAAATAATCTCGGCGTTGTTGCGGAATTTCTTTGTGGCGATTAAGGTAGGTACGGAAACTTTCCAATAAAGAATAGAGCGGTTCTATTTCATCCGTCTCAAAATAGGTAATAATGAGCATGGTTTTAGAGGTGAGATTGTAGGTAATATCATCATATTCTACGGTTCGTAATTGCTTGATGACATTGTCATATTGTTTCTGCTCGAAATAAAGGCGTGCGAGATTGAAACTAACGGCATTTTCGCGGAAGTCTTCGGGCAAGCGTTCGGCATATTTTTCAATAAAATTTTCTGCCCAAGTGTATTCTTTCACACGCGATGCCATCAGGATGATATTTTTAAAATCCCAGGGCGACAATCGACCTTCCTCGAATATGATGCCTTTATTGACCATCGTTTGGTACAATTGGAAGAGTTCATTGGAAAACTCTACTTTTCCTTCATTGAGTCGGAAAGCACAATAATTCTGGGCATAGACATATAGTTCGTAGGCTTCTTTGTCGGTAAAAACATGTCCATATTTATCCAATAATGCTCGAAGACGATGATAATTATCCGCGTTTTCAGGCGAATGATAGGCGAGGTATACCTGATAATAGACCTGCACGATAGGGGCAAAAGCTTCGATGTCGGTATTGGCTAAATAGTCTAAAATAGGTTCATGAAAACCAATATCATAGTTATAATCGGTGTGGCTTTTACGCGTTAGAATGCCACAGTACATGGCTAGTTTTTCAGCGAAAAAAAACTGATCTAGATTGAAATTAATTTCATCATAATTAATCCGTTCTTTTCTGTCTAGTTCCACTAGCTCGAAGTAATTGCGCTCTATTTTGTATTGG
The DNA here is from genome assembly GCA_020629845.1 of Saprospiraceae bacterium. Taxonomy (GTDB): domain Bacteria; phylum Bacteroidota; class Bacteroidia; order Chitinophagales; family Saprospiraceae; genus JAAUTG01. Next base: position 11,610 of record JAHDCQ010000062.1, read on the forward strand.
TCATAATAGTAGCTTGCAGGGCGATGTTGCTGTTTAGAAGATAGCTGTCGGGCTGTGCGTACACTACTGCTGTGCATTTTATTGAGTTTTCGCCTTTCTACCGCCTTTATCAAATTACTAGCTTGATGGAGTGGGTTACTCTCATATACTTGCTGTGCTATGAAGCCTTCTACTAACTTTAGTAAATCAGAAGCATATTTACGGAAACGAACATCATCGTACTCGCGTGTAGCATCGACTTTCTTCCAAAGGTCTTCTTTAGTGATGGACTTTCCATTTTTACGATTGATGTGCTTTATCAGTAAATTAAATAGCGTCACCAATTGCTCACTTCTGTTGAAGTAAGGCGACTCCACGTATTTTCTGCATTTATTCTGCTCGTATTTATCAAAACTTTCAAGTATAGAGTATAATTTACTCTTTTCCATAAAGTGGTTTTTGCTTATGTTTACTTAGCCATATGATATTGGATATTCACGTAAATATAAGCACTTTGCTCCAATTTCAGTTTTATAAATGTTAGGAATTCTGTGTATAAATGCAACAAATTATTGCCTAACAAGCGTATATACCTTATATTAGCAGTTTATGTAAGCGAGTCCTTTTTTATTTAAGAGAAAATCATCATTACAAATATTAGCATACATATATAGGACTCAGGTAGTGTGTATCACAAAGTGCACAATTGTATGATTTGCTTCTCCCATCAATTCATTGGTGGGCTGAATTTTATCACGAAATAGCCCACCAATTCATTGGTGGGGGACGTATGTAAAAACATACATTGTAAATTTTTCAGGTGAAAAAGTGCAATTTGTTATACACACACAGGTATAGAGAGGTAAGCTCCTCGTGAAAGCTTAACCAAAACCGTCAGCAGGATGAATACAGCAAACTTTTCGGAGTATTTACAAAAT
>JAHDCQ010000062.1:12626-20470 GCA_020629845.1 Saprospiraceae bacterium
AGTAGATACGATAGAAGAAGAGGCGAGTTTAGAAAGCCTATTCGAGACAGAAATGCCAAATGATGAGGTGGTAGAGGAAGAGCCAGTAGCAACATCTGTGGAAACAACTACAGCAGCAGAAGAAGTTGAAAACATCAATCCTATCGTAAAGTTTACGCCACAAGTTACCAGTCTCAGCCAGTTGTTGGATGCTGATGAATTGCAACTCAAACGTAGAGTACGCAAGCATGTGCGTCCATTGTCGCGTCGGCATTTTCAGCAAAAAGATGTCAGTATACGAAAGGTAGAAGAGGTAGCACTTAATTTGAAGCGCAAAGAAGAAAAAGTAGAAGAATACGCACAAAAGAGTATACAAGAAACGACTGATATTGCATCTGAAACCTATGCAAGTTTATTGATTCGTCAAAATCAATATGAGAAGGCGATTCAGGTCTATGATCGTTTAAAGTTGATATTTCCAGAAAAAAGTACGTTCTTTGCCGAGCAAATTCAGAGCTTAGAAGATAAGCTCTAATTTTTAAGAAAAAATCAAGTCCAACTAGGGCTAGAAAAGTATAGAACTTATGTTAGTAGGATTGACCGTTTTGATTGCCTTAATTTGCATATTATTGATGGCAGTTGTATTGATACAAAATCCTAAAGGTGGTGGTGTAGACTCTACTTTTGGAGGTGGTGCGAACCAAATGTTTGGTGCTGCTCGTCAAGCAGATTTCATTGAGAAATTGACTTGGGGCTTAGCTATCACGCTATTTATACTATGTATTTTTACAGCTATCTATATTACAGGTGGCGGTGCAGAAGGTTCTGACCTTGCGCCACTTCAGTCACAAGGATAATCAATAAAGGCTTGCTATTTTCAGATTTTAAATAGCAAGCCTTTATCCAATAAAAGGACTCCATTTACCGTTACTATATCCCAACTATTCCTGCGTTTAATCACATGATGAATATCCGAATCTGACTATCTCTAAAGCATGTCAATATTGCATTTCAACTATAACAAAGTAATAAATCATTTAAATACAATGAGTAAGCAAATTAATCTACTCCTATGCTTAATGGTGGTATGTTCAGCAACAATGCTGGCGCAATCAGAGCCACCAGAAAATTGGTTTACCTTAGATCCAAAAGATGATGGTGTACCTGGCGTAAGTGCTGAACTTATGTATGAGCGTCTACTCAAAGACAAAGCAGGCGAACCCGTAATTGTAGCTGTACTGGACTCAGGTGTTGATCCTGATCACGAAGACTTGAAAGCAGTAATGTGGGTGAATCAAGATGAAATTCCAGATAATGGTAAAGATGACGATAACAATGGATACATTGACGACATTCATGGCTGGAATTTTATTGGAGGCAAAGATGGACGCAATGTGCTACATGATAATCTTGAGGTAACACGTCTTTATCGTAAGTATAGCAAAATGTACAAGGATGTAGACGCTACAAAATTGAAAGGTAAGAAGAAGAAACAATACACGGAATACTTGAAGGTGAAAGAAGCCGTAGAAGAAAACCAAGAGAAGTTTGCAGTAGCAGCAGCTTTGGACGCTTTTCTGAAATCTGTGAAGAAAATAAAAGGACTCATCAATAAAGATGAAATCACGAAGGAAGACGTTCAGAATTTGCAAGAAAATCTAGGAGATGATCCTGCTTTGAAAGATGCTACTACCCGATTACTTGGGTTTATGGAAGAAGGCAGCTCTTTCGCTGAGATTGAACAACAATTGACAAGACAACATAACTACTACTATCCGCAACATAAATATTACTATAACCCAGACTACGACCCACGCGAAATAGTAGGTGATAACTATGCAGATTCTTACGAAAAAGCTTACGGAAATAATGATGTAGAAGGTCCAGATGCAATGCATGGAACTGCAGTTGCTGGTACTATTGCGGCTGACCGTACTAATGATGTAGGTGTCAAAGGGATTGCAAACAATGCATTGATTATGTCTGTACGTACAGTGCCAGATGGTGATGAGCGGGATAAGGATGTAGCAAATGCTATTCGTTATGCCGTAGATAATGGTGCATCTATCGTAAATATGAGTTTTGGTAAAGGCTATAGCTGGGATAAAAAAGCAGTAGATAAAGCGATTAAGTATGCTGCTAAAAACGATGTTTTACTAGTACATGCAGCAGGGAACGATGGAAAGGAGAATTTTAATACCAATAATTTTCCGAACGATGTGTATGTGAAAAAAGGCTTATTTGGGCCAAAACGTGCCAAGAATTGGCTAGAAGTAGGCGCTGTAAACTGGAGAGGTGGTGATGATTTAGCCGCTCGCTTCTCGAATTACAGTAAAGATCATGTGGATGTATTTGCACCTGGTGTAGAAATGTATCTTCCTGTGCCAAATGACAAATATCGTAGTATTAATGGTACTAGTTTTGCTGCACCTGCGGTAGCTGGTGTTGCGGCATTGTTACGTTCTTATTTTCCAAGCTTAACAGCAGAACAAGTACGTGAAGTCATCATGGATTCATCTATTAAGCCTAAGGATAAGGTGAAGCAACCAGGTACAGGTGAAATGGTGAATTTCAGTAGCTTAAGCGAAAGTGGTGGCATGTTGAATGCGTTTAATGCAATTCAAGCAGCCGCTAAAGTGAAGGGTAAAAAGCGCGTGAAGAAAACAAAGACGAATATTCCTTAGGTAGGGAATTGAAGTATTTGAAATTTTGAATAAAAAAATGAGATTCTAGCTACGAAAGTTCTAGAATCTCATTTTTTTTCTTCTCTCAAACATATCGCCAGGCACTTATTCTTCAATGAACTTTTGAATTGGGACACTCTTCCACTTAAAATTACGTTAAGACCCCAAAAAATCTAAAAAAAAAACTTCTTTTTTGTGTAGACCTATGCAACCCTTTCCTTTCCTTCGTGTCTATAAAAGCGACAACATTCTGAGATATTGGATTATTCAAGTACACATAGAGAAATCATCGAAGATTGCAAGCGGGGCAATCGCCAAGCGCAGTTTCAACTGTACCAATTGTATTCGCGTGCAATGTACAGCGTGTGCCTGCGGATGGTAAAAAACGAGACAGACGCAGAAGACATTCTGCAAAACGCATTTGTTGATGTATTCACGAAGCTAGATTCCTTTCGCTATCAATCGGCGGTGGGTGCTTGGATTAAACGGATTGTTGTCAATAACTGTATTAATTTCTTAAAAAAGCGACGTGTCTACTTCGATGAATTGGATGAACGCCATGGCAACATCCTTTTTGAAGAAACAGGATTTAGTGATGACTCCCTACAGCTTAATGTAGGGAGCATCAAACGAGCAGTACAACAACTGCCTGATGGCTATCGCGTAGTATTGTCGCTTTATATGTTTGAGGGCTACGACCACGGGGAAATAGCAGAAATATTGAGCATTAGCGAAGCGACTTCTAAATCGCAATATAGTCGGGCAAAAAAGAAATTACGAGGATTACTTAGTGTTGAAGAACTGACAAGCTGAACAGACGATAAGTTGAACATTCAACTCAGCAATTAGTCAATAAAATTATTGAACTCATACAAGACATGAAACTAGATAGATTAGAGCAATTTGTACAAGACGAACGCGAGCAGTTTGATGGCGATGTGCCAAGCCTGAAAGTTTGGTATGGCATTGAACAAGAACTGGAAGCAAAAGTCGAGCAAAAACAAAGTCGCTTTAAAGTATGGCGTGCGATGCGCCTAGCTGCGGCAGTACTATTCCTTCTAGTGACGGGTGGCTTGATAGGTAGTTTTATTACATCTAATAATAATGGTACCGTATCCACACAGCAAGCGAATGTATTAGAAACAATAGACGAAATAGCACCTGAACTTGGTGAAACAGAGGCTTATTATCAAAGCCAAGTACAGGAAAAAATACAAGTTTTAGCCAGCTACGAAGAAGACCCTGCACTACTAGAAGAACTTGCAGAAATAGACGAAGCGATGCAAGAACTCAAGCAGGAGCTACTTGATGCGCCACAGGGCAGCGAAGAAGAAATTATTAATAATATTATTCGGAATTATCAGATTAAAATCGAAATTCTAGAACATGTGTTAAGTCGCATACAAGCCGCTTCGAATCAAAATTCAGAAAGAAATGAAGTTAGTATATAATATAGCAGTTGTTGCGTTGGTGCTTGGATTAATGAATCCGCTACACGCCAAACGCGAAGAATACACCAAAGTAATCGAAGAAACCTTTGCCATTTCATCAGAAGGTACGACACATCTCTACAATAAGTACGGGAGTATGGAAGTGAAGACCTGGGATAGAAATGAAGTTGCACTAAAAGTGACGATTGTGGTGAAGGCAAACAGCGAATCAAAAGCAGAAGATACCTTTGACCGCATTCATATTGACATCAGCAATAGTAGCGATTATGTACGTGCGGTGACGGAAATTGAGTCAAAATCGAACTTAGTGAGTTGGACGAAAGGCGATTATAAAATTCACTACGAAGTTAGTATGCCAGCTAGTAATCGCTTAGAAGCAGGTATGAAATACGGAAATATGCATGTAGAGCAGCTTTCGGGTGTAGCAGAGGTAGAGGTGAAATATGGTAACTTACAATTGGATGGAGTAGGGGATAAGTCGGAATTGACGGTTGGTTATGGTAATGGGACGGTTCAAAAAGCCGAAGACCTTGCCGCATACGTAAGTTACGGCAAACTCACGATTAATGAAGCACGAGATATTGATATTACCAGCAAATATGCACGTGTTATTATTGAAGAAGCGCGCGAAGTGCGTAGCGAATCCAAGTACGACACCTACGATATAGACAATGTGGAGGACTTCCGGAATACAGGAAAATATGATAATTTCCGAATTGATGAAGCAGATAATGTGCGCATGACGAGCAAATACACGCACGTCAAAATTGAAGAATTGAACGAAAGTGCAGACATCGAATTTTCCTATGGTGGTGCTACCATTGAAGAGGTACAAAGTGATTTTTCGGGCGTAAATCTGCATGGCAACTATGCGATTTTTAAAGTCGGTGTAGATGCTGCTGCAAATTATAACCTAGAGACAAGCGGCAATTATGCAGGCTTAAGCGATTTGAGTTTCTTGAAACTAAATCAGAATGTAAAAGGCGACCATTCTTTTGATGTGAAAGGTTTCAAAGGCTCGTCTTCGGCTAAGAGTCAAATCAAAGCGAAATTGAACTACGGTAGTATTAAGATTTGGGAAAATTAGACTTTTTTGAATGATTTATTGCTGTATTGTTATATTGGATATAAAGAACAAGCAATAGATTATTGAAAAATGGCACTACGGTAAAAAGTGTGGGTTCGTGATTTTTTAGCCCACCGTTTCAACGGTGGGAGACAGTTTAGAGTTTGTTGCTAAGCCTCCCCACCGATAAATCGGTGGGCTGAAAACATCTCAAAAAGTTAATCCACACTTTTTACCGTAGTGCCTGAAAAATAAAGGCGAAACATAAACCTTATGTTTCGCCTTTAAAATATGCACTAATCTATTAGCTTACTGATCCTGTGCTTTTTTTGCTTTTTTGTCTTTCTTTATTTTTTTTACATCTTCCTTTTTTTCCTCTTCTTTCTCTTCATCCTCTGTAGGGTATGCAAAGTTATCAGCCGTCAAACCTTCTGGGTTGATTTCAATAGTATCTGCTGTCATTTGCATTAAGGATTGACCATCCATTTTTTGTTCTATAGAGAAAGGAATCATTAGTCCATCCACTTCTTGATAGTCACTTAGGTAAATTTCGACGGCTTTACCCTCCATTTCGCCTGTACTAGCGAAGGCTTTGGTCATAATTGGTACATAATTTTCCGTATCGAAATAGTAGAATTTTTCTTCTCCATCTTCGGTTACTAATTTCACCTCAAAAGTCTCTGTACCTTCAATTTCTTTTTTACCTTCTAAAGAAATTTTAGAGCCTTTCTCTTCCCAATCAATAAACTCATCTTGGAATTTATTTTTAGCCATTTCGTCTGCCATTTCTTGTGGTGCTTTTTCAGGTGCGCCACCCATAAATGGATTCAACATCCAAGCCGTTTCGCCATCAAATGCTTGTATGAAATTTTTTCCTTGAATATCTATTTCAATCAATTGCTTATTGGGCATCATACCCGACACAGTAGCGGGAAATGCGCCCATTTGCGTCATCGTTTTACCAGTCATGCGAGTAGACTTGACTTCTTTCCAAGCTTCCGCACCACCAATATTTTCTAAGTAGTTTTCTATAATTTCGTTTACTGTTTGTGCCTGTAGCATAGCAGCAGAAAGAAGCAATACGCTAAAAATCGTGAATAATTTTTTCATCTTTTTATGTTAGGTGATAATGATTGCTGTAGGATGATAAAATAATAGCATCCTATGACATTGCTGATAAATAACGTTAGCAAAGATGCAAAAGCGTATGCAGATTGCTCATAAATAATTTACGAATGCACTGAAAATGACGACTAATGCAAGTGAGCTTCCTTTTATTCTATTTTTTTCTCAACAATTTTATGCTATAAAGTGTCCAAAAGATATAGTTTTGCGAAAATGCGAAGGGTACTAGACCGCGATAGCAACCGCTACGCCAAATGTACCGTTAAATAAAACAGAGCCAAACCGAAAAAAGAATAAAAATATGAGCATCGTCGAAATGAAAGTGCCAGTTATTGGTGAGTCGGTGACGGAAGTTACCCTTTCACAATGGCTAAAAGAAGATGGCGAATTCGTAGCTATGGACGAACCCATCTGTGAGTTTGAGTCAGATAAAGCAACCCTTGAATTTCCAGCCGAAGCAGCAGGCAAACTAATCTATGTAGCTGCCGAAGGAGATGATTTAGAAATTGGCGCATTAGTCGCTAAAATAGATACAAGTGTATCGGGAGGAGGAAGTGCTGCACCAGCCGCAGCAGCTCCGAAAGCAGAAGATAAAGCTCCCGAACCTACGCCTGCGCCCGCAGCAGCACCTGCACAAAGTACCTCTTATGCAGCAGGGCATCCGTCGCCTGCGGCAGCCAAAGTGCTACGCGAAAATGGCGTAGATGCAGCCAATGTACAAGGCACAGGGCGCGATGGGCGCATCACAAAAGCCGATGCTGAAAAAGCGGCTACTACTAAGCCTACCCCTACGCCAAGTCCGCAAGCTGCTGCACCAGCACCTACAGCGAATACAGCATTTAGTCGCAATGACGAGCGTAAAAAAATGAGTCGGATGCGTCGTACCATTGCGAAGCGATTGCTTTCGGCGAAGAATGGCACGGCAATGCTTACGACTTTCAACGAAATTGATATGTCGGCATTGATGAAAATGCGAAAGACTTATCAAGAAGAGTTCGTAGCGAAAAATGGTATTAAGTTGGGCTTTATGTCGCCTTTTGCAAAGGCTTGTGCGAAAACGCTGCTCGAAATGCCCGATGTGAATGCCTTTATTGATGGCGACCACATGATATACCACGATTATGCGGATGTCTCTATTGCAATTTCTACACCGAATGGTTTGGTAGTACCGCCTGTGCGTAATGTAGAGTCGCTTTCGTTAGCAGCTATTGAGCATTCCATTAAAGATTTAGCGATTAAAGCACGGGAAGGTAAACTATCCTTAGCAGAAATGTCAGGTGGAACGTTTACGATTACGAATGGGGGCGTTTTTGGCTCTTTGATGAGTACACCAATCTTGAACGAACCACAATCGGCAATACTTGGTATGCATACCATTCAGCAGCGTCCTGTGGCAGTAAATGGACAAGTGGAAATCCGCCCGATGATGTATGTGGCACTTTCTTACGACCACCGCGTGATTGATGGCAGCACAGCCGTCACCTTCCTAGTGAAAGTGAAAAAATTGATTGAAGATCCAGTAAAGTTATTATTGGATTT
>JAHDCQ010000472.1 GCA_020629845.1 Saprospiraceae bacterium
ACTAGCCTTATCAAACGGAGTTTGAAGATAATATTTCTGAATAGGATTGAATTTTATTCTGAAAAACAGCTATCTTATCATATTCCTCATTTAAAAATTTCTTTCTTCCTTTTTCATATTCTACTAATAAAAAGAGCTTATTTTTCTGAAAACTTTCTCCAAAAGGAGTAAGCTTTAATAAACGAGCATAACGCTGATAAATTCGCTGTTTGCGCTCAATTTCTTGCTGTACTTTAGGTTTTTCAATCACAGCATGTTTACCATTTTGTATAAAATTTTCATAAAAACCTGTTATCCAATCTGAATAACCAAAGCCAAAATAAAGCCGTTTAAAATAGTCCCAAGTCAAGCGGTTGCTCGTGATGTAGTGTTGCAGTTGTAAGGTATTGCTGCGATAAATTTGGAAGCCCGCCATTCGCATCATCAAACACAGTTCAATATCGTCGCCCGATGTCAAAACTTCCTTACTGCGCCCAGAGAGTAGGGGAGTGATACCTTGCTTTAAGAAGCCTTGCAACGCACTCCTTTTATAAAAAGAGCCTGCACCAAATACATATTCATTCACTTTTTTCAACTCACCATATTGGTGTAAGTCCGTGCTTATTGCCAAGTTCCCAATGAGTGGTTTAAAGGGCTTTGGCGGGTACATCCAAGCAGGCGGTGGTGTTTCAAAAACGCCTGTGATTTTGCCTCCTAGTACGCCTATAGTTGGATTTTTTTGGAGAATAGCTGCTCCATTTTTTAGATAATCACTTGCCAGCCAGTTGTCATCATCTACAAAGAGGATATAGTCATTTTGAGCGGCTAAAATGCCCGTTTTGCGCGCATGTGCTTGTCCTGCTTTAGCTTCGTGGATGTGTTTTAGCGGAAGTTTTGTTTCAAGTTTTTCCCAAGTTTGTTGCGCAAAAGCTGCTGTTCCGTCGGTAGAAGCATTGTCAATTAATAGGACTTCTACTAATGCTGTCGGATAATCCAATTTTGAGAGCTGCGCCAAAGTGGGTTCTAGCCGAGGCGTACTATTATAGCAGCAGATAATGATGGAAAAAGACACTTGCATGATTGAATGTTTTCCCTTTGTAACGATAAAAAGCTCATCTAAGCAATGGCATTCAGTGAAGTCTGACCTTCCGAAGCTACTTTTGCTATAATTTAGTTTCCAGTTAGTGCTATTGCACTATTGGTCATTACACCTAAATGATTGCGATGTTTTATAGCGACATAATAATCATCAGGAGGTACATCTGGAAAATGGACTGCGGAAACCCCATCCACATCCACTACGTCGCCGTCGCGTTGCAGGAGTGCAGCTCGTTTGCTTACTATAGAAGTGGCATCATTTTTATCTCGTAATTCTACCAATAGCCAATCCACAATATCATCATTTGGTGTAGACGCAGGAGCTAATAAAGCACTCGTAATGGCTTCATTATTCCCCGTTCCATAAGGTTCAATGGTAGGTAAGAGCGTATTGCTACGCAAGGCATCTTGCATTAAGCCAGTCTGGTATGCTCCCTGCAAGAATACTTTTATAGCTATGGTTACACAACTATTACTAGCATTCGTATTGCTACCAAAAATAGTGGTGTAATTTTGGGCGAATTCATCTACTGTACCACAGGTGCCGACGGCATCCCAATTAACTGACCAAGTCATTAAGCCGCCAATATTAGGGTAGCTGCTTTGTAGTGTATAGCTTCCTGGTTTAGGACCAGTTCCCATCAAATAGGCCATAGCTGCTTGTACATCACTAGTAGAAGTATGTCCATTAGCAGAGCCACCAGCGCAGGCAGGTAGCCCAACGGCTATCTTTTCTTCAGGAAATCCTATGAAGGTGCCAGCACCACCAACCGCTGTGAATCCTTGAATGACCGCTTCCGTCTGCGAAAGGATAAAATCTGCTGTTCCTTGCGTATAGATGTTCCCATCAATGCCAAACATAGAACCACTATTGTATAATTGTACATGCAGCAAATCAATAGAATCACGCAGTGCATCTATAATAGGTAAATAAGCACCCCAAAATCCGCCCCAATTGCTTTGCGCACCCTGCACATAAGCTGTTTCGGGTGCCATAGTGAGATAAAGATGTTTGCCATTACTATTATGATAAGTCGCCATAATTTCTTCTATAGCATCAATTAGATATATGATACTAGCGTCCACAGGGTTCGCAATAGTGCCACCTGTGATAGCTACGGATGTGCCTTCTAAATCAATATCCATGCCATCGAACCCAAAGGTGTTGATAATATTAAGCATGGAGCTAACGAAGGTATTTTTTTCAGTTATAGAGTTTAATTGAACTGTTGTGTTTGCACCGCCTATCGAGATTTGTACAATTCGTCCTTGAGATTGTAGACTCTGGATTTGATTGATAATCGTAGCCACAGGAATACCATTGGTTGGCACAAACTCCATATCGTATGTTGTGCCAGTGCTAGGGACAGCGAAGGAAAGATTCACGACATTATAAGTAGCATTGACCTGATCGAGCGGAATGAGTGGGGTAGTGGCATTATCCCAGTTTTGCCAATAACCTACTAAGGCAGGATGTGGAAAACCATTGCTACAATTTGGTACAATGCCTGCATTGGGGTTCCCTATAGTAATGGTGATACTATACGTACTTGAACTACCTTCATTGTCCATTACTGTAGCAAGAATAGTATATGTGCCATCTTCACTAGGCGACCAATTGGCATTATAGGTATTGCCGACTGTATTAGTGGCAGCAATGTTCATCCCATTCACTTCAAAGCTAACGCTAGATATGGTACCATCCGAATCCGTAGCAATTGCTTCCAGACTTATATTCGATGTGCCACTTGGGAATATGGCACCCTCGCTCGGTGAACTAATGGTGACAATGGGTGGTATGTTACTATTATCAAATCCTGTAGTAGTGATGCAGTTCGTATAGCCCACGATTTGGGCATTTGTAGGAGCAATATGCGTGCCATTATCATTTGCACAATAACCAAAACTAATTGTGCCACCATTGGCAGGGATGGTATTCATCCAAGTAGCACCGCTGGTCATACTAGTAGTATTGCCCATTGTGCTATAATTGACACTCCAAACGCTATATACGGTAGCAGCCGCTAAATCAAACTGAAATGTCCAAGCGGAAATATCGCTATTAGTGTTATTCGTAACAGTAATTTCGGCACAATAGCCAGTATCCCAAGAGGAGGTGACATTAAAGGTGACATTTACATCGGAAGCATAGCTTTGCTGAATGGATAGGAAGAGCGTACAAAATATGAGTTGTAGTATTCTTTTCATAGTGGATTGGCATTA
>JAHDCQ010000063.1 GCA_020629845.1 Saprospiraceae bacterium
CCTGAATAGCGCAGAAAGTTTCGTCTTGTTTTTTTCATTGTAAATTCTATTTATATCTTATTCATCGTGAATTTCCGTAAAAAATTTCGTTTTTATAGTATTTACACACATTAATATTCTGAATGAAAAATAATTAAATCTCAAGAGCAAATATTCCTATTTGTTACAGTTATAAATTTATATTTTTGCTCTAATGTTTAGTTATATTGACTTGCCTTTTGCGTGTTTTTATCCAAGAGATACTGTATTAACAAAGTTCCAAAAGGCATCAAAATATCAAAAATTCATAATCATGAAACACATTTATTTGATCCTATTGCTCAACTTGAGCGTTGGTTTGTTATTTGCGCAAAATAAAGGCAAATATATCGTCGAGACACACTTTACTGTAAAACAGGATGGAGAACGGAGTATAAAGGAAGTCAAAACCTTTCATTATGATAAAAACGATCGCTTGGTAGAACGAGTTAGTAATATTTCAAGCTCTAACAAAACACCCAAAGAACGATTAGTAGAAGAGTTTGAATATAACAAGGACAATCGTATATCTCTAGAAAAACATTATCTATTAGAAGATGGTAATCGGCAAAAGATAAGAGAGCGAAAAGTGAGTTATTCAAAAGGTATGCAAGATTTCCACGCTTGGACGATGTTTGGTGATTTACCATCTTGTTTATGGGAAACCTATTCTGTTGAAATGCCTCAGAATAGTCCAATTGCCAAAGTTACAGATATAGCAGGCTTAAGAATGAAAGAAGAGGCGAAAGGCATTAATAAACGGATTATTACTATGAAGTTGGAGCATGATAAATATTTCAAGGCTGACTTCGAATACACACTTTCTAAGAAGGAATTACAAATTTCAAAGGCTAAATTCTATGAAAAATTGGATAATGACAAGTTAGTTGTAACATATTGTGAGGTTCATAAGGATAGTTTTCTGCCAACACATAGAAAGCTTCTACTCGAAAATGAAAGGTTAGGAGGAATGTGTCCCATGATGATGAATAGAGATATATTTTGTGATAGCAATACTTATGAATTTGATAACAAAGGAAATTGGATAAAACAAAATATTGCAGAGAGTAAAGGCTTATTAGCAAAAGCAGATGCCAATGGACGTATAAATCGTGTCATCGAAAGGAAAATTTATAAAAAGAAACCCAAGAAATTGAACTAATTTTTTAGATAAAAGTCACTTCATGTCTCCTCCATGAAGTGACTTATTAGATAAAATCTAATGAGTTAATTCCCCAAATTTTGTACAGTTGCCTCCTTGTTACTAATATTTCAAATTCAGGTCTAAAAGTTGTTGTCATTTTAGTTCGATTTTCGTTTCCACTTTTTTATACTATTGTTTGGTCTAATCAAACTCACAGCATTATGCAATCAATTGAAAAGCTAATTACACTGCTATTTATTTTATGCTACTTCAATAGTTTCGCAATTCAAATAAATGGATATAATTCAACACACGATAGATTTATCAATTATCCCAACAACCCTAGCAAAAACAATGACTATATATTAGCAAGCTATGATGATATTTCGAGTGTTGGCTGGAGTTCCTCTAGTCCTCAATTTTCAATGACTCTGATTCATCCACAATTTTTACTTGCTGCTTATCACGCTCGCCCTGCTATTGGTGGAACTATTAACTTTATAAATAATAATGGCGCGCTAAAATCCTATACGGTTGGAGCAATCCACAGAGTCAATGATGGGACGAATAATACAGACTTAGCCATTGTTGAATTGACTACACCTATTCCCGCAGCGGATAATATCAACACCGTATCCATAGGGAGTGTCGCAGTAAATGAGACGGTATATCCTTACGGCAAATTTGCTCGAACAGGAATTGAACGAATAACACAAATTAATTATCCCTTTACTGATGCAAATGGAATATTGGGTGTGAACACAGGAATTGCGTTTGACTATTTTATAAATACTGCTCAAACCAACGAAGCTTATTCAGAGGGTGGTGATTCGGGTAGTCCTACTTTTATCATAGAAAATAATGCCTTAAAAATTGTAGGCGTTCGCTCCCTATTGCAAACCCTAGCAATAGGACTAAGTGTGGTAGGCTACAGAACGGTGGATATATGCGTATCCTGTTATCAAACTCAAATTGACCAGATTATCTCGGAACATGAAATCATAGATTTAGCAATTGCTCCAAAGCTGTGGCTAAAAGGAGCCTATGATAGCAATACTGGTTTAATGAGAGACAGTTTGAGAGCTAATTACCCCCAAGAGTTAATCAATAGTCCTTATGCCGATCAGCTAAGCACAACGCTAAATGTATTTAATACAGGTGGAACAGATGGTACAGGGAATGCTAATGATGACATTGTAGATTGGGTATGGGTAGAACTTAGAGAGGAACAAGACAATACCACCAGTGTTGTCAGCAGAAGTGCTTTACTTCAAAGAGATGGTGATGTGGTAGATATAGATGGACGTTCTCCCCTTATCATGCGCCAAAAAAGAGGAAAATATTATATTGTTATTACGCACAGAAATCATTTAGGCGTGATGACCGCCACGGCAATTCAACTTTCAGAGTGATACATCCTTACAAGCGCACTATCTCCTGCCGCAAGTAGTGGTCAGTTAGCACCAAAGCAGCCATCGCCTCTACAATGGGTACAGCGCGGGGCACGACGCAAGGATCATGTCGTCCTTTACCAACAACTTCTGCATCTTCGCCTTCCTGATTTACGGAGTTTTGAGCAGATACAATAGTTGCTACGGGCTTGAATGCTACCCGAAAATAAATATCCATGCCATTAGAAATGCCACCTTGTATACCGCCTGAATAATTGGTCTTCGTTCGAATAATACCATCTTGGTTTTCAAAAATATCGTTATGTTCCGAACCACGCATTTTTACCCCTTCAAAACCTGATCCATACTCAAAACCCTTGCATGCATTAATACTTAGCATTGCCTTCGCTAAATCGGCGTGGAGTTTATCAAAAGCGGGTTCGCCTAATCCCACAGGACAGCCTTGCACTACACAATTTACGACACCACCTATCGTATCGCCTGCTTTACGCACCTCTTTGATGTGGGCTATCATTTGCTCCGCCAACTCTACATCAGGGCAACGAACAGGCGTACTTTCTATTTGAGCAAAGTCGAGTTCTTGATAACTTTTACTCATCTTCAAAGCACCGACTTGACTCACATAGGCGTGAATTTGGATGCCTTTTTCCTTTAAAAATAATTTCGCAATCGCTCCCGCAGCTACGCGCGCAGCCGTTTCGCGTGCCGAAGAACGCCCGCCACCGCGATAATCTCGATGTCCATACTTTTTTGTATACGTAAAATCAGCATGAGAAGGACGAAAACGATCGGCGATATGGCTATAGTCTTTGGAGCGCGCATCCTTATTATTAATGACAATGGCGATAGGCGTACCTGTGCTTTTTCCTTCAAAAACACCCGACAAAAGCTGTGCAGTATCACTTTCCTTACGCTGCGTTACTATCGCAGACTGCCCTGGACGACGACGCGCCAACTCGCTTTGGATAAAGGCTTCATCAATCGCTAAACCTGCGGGGCAACCGTCAATAATCACTCCAATTGCTTTGCCATGTGATTCTCCGAAGGTGCTAATTTTAAATGCTGTGCCGAAAATATTGCCTGCCATTTACTTCGTATATTGCTTAATGAGTTTGCTGGCCAGTTTGCGCGCTTCGCGTTTTGGATTTTTCCACCAATCTACTGACCAAATAGGATGGTAAAGATAGCCATCCTCATGCAGACGTACTTGTTTTTGGTAAGCCGAACTATAGTCCATTATCGCGCTATTTTCCAATAGCCCTTCAGGGTAAATTGCGGTTTTCCATTTATCATCCCAAGCCGCTTGCACCACTAGAGGAAGTCGCTGCGCGCTTCTGTCCACTAGTACATTTTCTTGTACGCGATCTTTTTCAAAATAAGGTCGTAATGCCTCCGCCACTTCTGCAATAAAAAGTGAAGAAAAATCATGTTCTTCTTCTAGCTGTTCGGTTTCAAAAAAGTCCAATAACTCCTTTTGCAAGGCTTCATCTTCCCGCTGAACAGCATTGGCATATTCAATCAAATTTGCAAGTAAATACAAGCCTTTACGCTCCTTATCATTCGCAAATTTCACCAATTCAGTATCAGGGATAGAATTAATGATACGGCACTCTTTCTCTACACTACCAAGTACCAGACGCAAAAGTTGTTCGCCTGTATTATCTGCCAATTGTTGCGCCTGTTTAGTTAAATTGCCTGCTATGTCCGCAATACCAAAAGTGGTAGAAAGTAATACAATGTCGAAGCGTTGCCCATGCAGTTCGTCTGCCCGAAATACTCCTAAACCGTTTCTATCGAGTGCTTGAATGAGTTTTTTCGCATTGCCTGTTTTACGACGTAAATCACTCAAATAACTCACGATCAAGTCGCGTTGGCCTGTGGTAAAGCATACAATCCCTACCGAAGGATACCGCCGTTGAGGTGTTTGTTGTATCGTATTGAGTTGGCGAATTAACTCACGTGCTTCTACATCATTAGCACCATCTTTTTCATTGAAACGCCCCCCTACATGTATCACAGATAGGTTTTCGGTTTCATCATATTTTGCCAAAGCAGGCAGTTCATTCTGTTGAATAACCGACTTAAAATGCTGCAAATGGCTCACCGTTTTCGATTGCAATTGCTGTAATGCTACACTTACTGCACCACGTTTTTCCAGCAAATCCGCTACAGAAACGCCTTGTTGTTGCACATTATCGTCACTAATCGTAACAATTTTTTGGGCTAACTTAAAATAGCTCGCATATTTCTGTGCTACATTGCCTTGCGTGTCTTCAATAATCAAATAATCGAAGCCTCCTTCTGGAATAATAGCGAAACTAGCCGCAGCTTCTGGCGTAGCAAATATTACTGGTATATAACTACTGACTGCTGAGAAAGCTGCTCCTATATTAACTTGAACTTCTTCGAGTGTAGCAGAAGTGTTTTGTCGTTTGGAAAATAAATACTGATAGACTTTCTTGGCATCGCGGCGCAAATCTTTACGCTTATCCTCATGATAAAAATGCCAAAATGCCTGAATTTGACGCACCAAAAGTGGCTTTAGCACTTCATTGTCATTAGCTAATTCTTCAATGATGGTACTATCATGGATAAAGATGGCAGGATCATGTGCTTTTGCTAAACAATGGTACAAATACCAACTCGTAAATGCCTCTTCCCAATGCTGCGAACGTACTTTCATTAATGCTTGTACAATGCGCTGTTCTAAATTGGAACGTTGCAACCAAGCTTGCTGCCAATTAGAAAATAGCTCGTAGTCACGAATATGAAAACGCGTATTTTCGAGCTGTTCAATTAGGCTTTCTAAGTACTTCTGCCGTTTGGGAATAGTCAACATTTTATTTTCTGCGGACATATGGTATAGCTTGGACTCATTTAACTCTGCTGTAAAAACATCCAAAGCATACTCTAACTCTTCTATTTGCTCCTGAAAATCTACGCCCGATTGTACCGTTTTGGAACTCAATCGCTTGGTTTCGTCATACACTTGCTCATCTATATGTTTTATCCAACGATTCAATTCATATTCAAACTCCCCTAAGTTATCAATTACCTCCAAGCTAGTAGTAGTGCTTAAATCGGGCAGAAATTGAAAATTGAATAAGGCTTTCTCCTCAAATTGGCGTACCAAATTTGCATAACGGCTTGCTGTTTGCTCTTTGAAATCGCTAATTTCTCGCTTTCGGCGCGAAAAACTAGTAGAAAAAGAGCGCGCACTCACGGTATCTAGTTCTTCTCCATATTGTCCACGTGCATCTATGAGTAATTCTTGTAAGGCTATTGCTTCCGTAATAAATTGCTGATAAAAACGCTCATAATACTCCCGCAAATGTTCCTGATAGGTACTTGTTTTTTGAATAAAGCGATTCTGTAATTGATACGCTTTATCCAAAAACAACTGTACAGTTTGCTGTACAAATCCTGCACCTGTGTTGGTCATACTCGCTGAAAAAATACCCGCATTTAAGTTTTTTAACGGATGTTTCAAGGTCGCTACTTTACTATAACTTCCAGCACAAGTACGAATAGCCTCTAGCAGTTGGGCATATTCCTCATAAGTAAATTCAAATTCCTGCGGATTCAAATAGGGCGTGAGGCGTTCTTTGCCTTCAATACGATTGTTGCGAAGAAACTCCCCAACAGTTTCTGTCCATGTTTTGCCACCAAAAACATGGCTATTCACCATATCCTGATATTGCTCTAGCTTTCTCTGATTTCGGAGGCAACGATTGAGTAGCAATTGAAAACTCTCTTGTTCAAATTCTGGAATATCTTTCTTTATATCTGATGAACGCAGGACTTCGAGCAACAGCAATGGGTCGTTGTACTCGTCTTTCAATAAAAAATTCAGGTTTTCTAGTCCCAGTCGTTCAAATTTTCGTTGCGTTTTCTTTAACATTGGCACACTATCACTCAGCACTAAGCAGCACTTTCCATTACTCAAAGCATTGCTCAATAAATGTGTGATAAGATGTGTTTTGCCTGTGCCATATGTACCTTTTACATTCGTATAGGTATTGCGTAAAATAGCATCAAAGGCAGCAGCTTGATATTTTCCAAGTATTTGAAGTCCAAAATTATGCTCTTCCAGGCTCTCTTCTTTACGGTTGGAAGCTTGAGGAAAGAGTCGCTGTGGGCTACTGATAGTTGTCTGCGGATATAAGCCTACTATCCCCGACCAAAGGAGTTGCGCTAAACCGTTCTTTTCGGTGGGGCAAGGAACGATGGTAGCACTATCTGCAATATCGAAATTGAGGGCAACAAAAAGTTCTTCCATGCGTCCCCAATCAATACCGTTGGGCGTTTGAAGTTCCGCGGGGAGATCAACATCAAATTTCTCTTGAAATAAGCGGGTCAAAAAGGGATTGAAACGCAAGTTTTGTCCCTGTTCATGGCGGATATTCCAAGTATCGTTCTTATTCGCTACTGCGTCCAATTGTAGTTGCCAAATTAATAAAGGGCTGGCTATCACCTGACTTTTATAGGTAAATTGCACTATTGGAAAGCCCAAACCCAAAGGACGTGTCCCCTTGAGTTGTTCCATATTTTTGGATTCAGTATATAAGTGTCGTAGCCATTTAGCGGTGCGAAAAGGAACTTCAATGGTACTAGTAGCGCGTCCTGTGGTGCGTAATTGGTCGCACCATTCATTGGCAAAGCGTTCCCCTCCTCTACTTAGGCGGCAAAGGTCAATTCGGTCGTCTTGCGTTGGCAAACTGAATTCGTAGATACTACTAGTTTGTAGATTGAGTTCTGGCATACTAAACATTTATCCCTTGTTCCTAATGGCGATTTTACGGATTTTTTTGATTAAAAATGCGCGCACCTACGAAAATATTAAAAATAAATAAATTTGGCGGGAATAGTCCAGAAGAATTTAGATGAGAGAGCAGAGACCGTCCTTTGGACTAAGAGAATAGAGAGGAACAAGTATTTTTTTCTTCATTCCCTAGTATTCTTTGGTATAATACTAGGGAATGAAGAATATCCTTGTTCTATTCTGATAAGGGATTCATATTTAAGGCGTTCCTGTTCCTTTAGTGCTTGCTTTTTGCAGTTGTTCTGCCTCGGTTTCATCTTCAATTTCGGGTTTACGCTCCCAATGCGTCTTTTCCTCATTCATAAAGGTAAAATCTTCTGGTATGAAGACGCGCACATCTACTAACTCAAACACCTTGCGCTCTACCAATTCGCCACCTACTTTCCGACGAACTTTAATATCTCTTCTATCTTGATCTTTAGATGTTATCGTTAATATCATACTTTCGTTCGGGCGTTCGGAAATGGATTCATATCGCCCAGCTTTCATCATATGTTTTACTAAGCCAGACGAAGCATCAAAGATATTTACGGTGGTCTCTGTCATAATGATATTGCCTGGCCAGCTCTCAATGACCAAGTCACCAACCAATTGTATCACAATTTGGTCTACGCTATCGGTTTCAAAAGTTTGATGGACTACTTTGCGATATTGTCCATGACTCTGCACACCTAAAAAGAGGCTAAAAAATAAAAGGACTACTAATTTGTTCATGATTGACTAACTCTATAAATTAATGCTGAATAAGTAAGAAGTATTACGTCTGGATGTAGGACAAAAATCCCTTTTTTCGCCCAATGGAACATGTTCCATTGGAATAAATCATAAGATTTGGGAAATATGTCCTACTACTTTACGTCTCCTTCAACGCGAAAATAAATAGGATTATTGGATGGCTTGATGAATCTTAAGTAAGCGTTCTAGCAAGGGTTCTAATTTATCAAGTGGCAGCATATTTGCGCCATCCGACTTTGCTTCGCTTGGGCGTGGGTGTGTCTCCATAAATAGACCATCTACACCTACCGCTACGCCAGCTCGCGCAATCGTTTCTATCAAAGCAGGACGACCGCCCGTCACGCCACTCGCCTGATTAGGCTGCTGCAAAGAGTGCGTGCAGTCTAAGACCACTTTCGCGCCTAAAGATTGCATACTTGGAATAGCACGAAAATCAACGACCAAGTCTTGATAACCAAAAGTAGTGCCACGCTCTGTCAAGAACACTTTTTCATTGCCCGATTCCCATACCTTTTGCAGCGCAAAGCGCATGGCTTCGGCGCTCAAAAACTGTCCTTTTTTGATATTGACTACTTTGCCTGTTTTAGCAGCCGCTACTAGCAAACTAGTCTGTCGGCAGAGAAAAGCTGGAATCTGTAGTACATCCACATATTCCGCTGCCATTGCCGCTTCTTCGTCGGCATGAATATCCGTAGTTACAGGAATCTGAAATTGTTCTCCTACTTTACGGAGAATTTTTAAGGCTTTTTCATCACCAATACCAGTAAAAGAATCCAGACGGGAGCGATTCGCTTTTCGGTAAGAACCTTTGAAGATAAGTGGAATTTGGAGACGTTCGCAAATATCGTATACCCGCTCGGCTATTTCAAAAGCAATAGATTCGCCTTCAATAGCACATGGACCAGCAATAAGAAAAAAGTGATTACTATCTAAGTGTCTTAGATTAGGAATGGAAGTGAGCATCTAAGGCTGTATTAATTATCAAGGCATTAGGCATTAAGTATTTTTCTATATAATTTTCTACCTAATACTTTGTACTTAATACCTAATACTATAACTATTTCGACATAATCCACGCATTCTTATCAAAGGTGCGTTTCAAGCGTGCATGAATGCGTTTCAGTTCATCTTCACCTGTATATCCAAAGCGGGCTGCTACTCGGAAATTGCCATCTTTCTCATCCGTGACTGCTTCATACCCCATTTTGTAGATACGTTCTACCGCCTTACGCACATTCTGGCTTTCGCTGTATAAGCCTATAACTACTATTGCCTCCCGCTGCGTGGGTGCAATCACGACATCTTGCTCTTCGCCACTATCATCAATGATAATATCATCCTCACTAATGTCTTTACCCTCTGCACGGTTCGGAATATCGTCCAAATGGATTGCCGCCTCTGGGTTGTCTTCATCCGATGTATTGGAAGGAAAGAAAAAATCTCGTTGGCTATAGAATACCAATAATAAGGCCAACAGTCCTAAAATAGGAATCAAGAAGGATTCCCAACCAATGCCTTCTTTTTGAGGCGCAACTTGCTTCTTAGGTTCGGCAGGTGGTGGTGTAGTAGCCACTTTATCAAAAGCAGGCTTCACGCCTCCTTTTGTTATCGGATAAAACTTAACATCGGGCAAGCCATATGCATCGGCATTAAAATTCGTCTTTTCTGGAACAAAACTCACCTTTTGGTCGCTCCCGACATAAAATTGACCAATATTTGGAAAACTTACTTTTTCGCCCCTATCAATACGACCTTTGAGTTCTGTAACGAATTGGTCGAGGTAACTTTCGGCTTCAGTTGAAGTCAAATCATAGCGTTCCTGCAGTTGGCCTAGCAAAAGACCATCATTCACTACGATATTCTGATTAAAGCTTAACTCCTTGGTAGGCGGTGCCAACTTGCCCGCTACTTGATCAATAGCTGCAGAGCGATAAGCACTAGTCAATCCCCCAAACTTGGGTATCGTGATAGCATCATACTCATATAATAACTCAGCGATTAACTGAGCGACATTCACCTGCATATTTTAAGCTTCATTGTATCGCTAAAAGCGAAATTTTCATAAATTAAGTAATCAGACAAAAATAAGCTGACAACTAATTGGATGCAGTTTTTATCTGAATTGAGACGCAAAAAATTGAGTTATGCCTTCGCATAGTGATAGTTTTTGCAACGAAGAGTCAGGTAAAAAGAGCTTTCAAGGAGTTGTTAAGTTATTTTTGTTTGATTACTTATAGTGCGTAATATATGGTTTTTCATACATATTATACAGGAATAATTTGGAAATGTGTCATTTGATTAATGAAACGGCCAAACTTTACCCTTTTATAGGGATATAACAAGTAAATGAGTACTCTAATTCTGTATTAAAAAAATTCTTCGCGCTCGTTTCCAGCCTTTGATTCAATTTTTTGTCTTTACTTTGTGTATAGTTTTAAGGAATATCTTAAGTACTTGAACACACTATAACAAACTCAGCATACGCGTGAAAGTCAAAAGTATATACGTAGCAGCTACTAGTCAGCATGTAGGAAAAACAACCTCTACCTTAGGTTTAGTGGCAGCTTGTAAAAATAGAGGTATCCAAGTAGGTTATTGCAAACCTGTCGGGCAAGAAACTGTTGATTTTAAGGATATTAGAGTAGATAAAGATGCACTTTTATTTTCGGATGTCATGGATTTTAATCTCGAAGCGGAGGTGCATAGTCCTGTGATATTAGGAAAAGGAGCTACTTCCGCCTTCATAGAAAATCCAGAAAAATACAATTATCCAGATAGGCTGCTAAAAGCGGCTGAATTGATAGAAGAACGCAGCGAACTCGTCATTTATGAAGGCACAGGACACCCAGGTGTAGGAAGCGTAGTGAACCTATCAAATGCCGACGTAGCAAAAATGGTAAACGCAGGTGTAGTGATGGTAGTGGAAGGTGGCATAGGCAGCACTATTGACATGTTGAGCATGTGTATAGCACGTTTCCAACAACTCAATGTGCCACTTTTAGGCGTGATTGTAAATAAAGTATTGCCTTCCAAAATTGATAAAGTAGAGTACTACGTAGGCAAAAAGCTTAAAGAAATGGGCATTCCATTACTAGGTGTATTGCCTTACGATAAAAGTCTTGCTTACCCACTTATGAAAACCGTCTGCGAAGCCGTGAACGGCATCGTTATCTACAATGGCGACCAATTGGCAGTAAAGAAAGTAGCCAATATTATTGCTGGTTCTTTACTAGATACCGATCGCTTAAAAACCTCCAATGACTTGCTTTTAGTAGTGAGTGCGCGGCTTGTAGATAAAGCAATTTTAAAAATTGAAGAGGTAGACAAACTTATGGGACGCGATGATTCTCCTATTTCGGGTATTATTGCTACTGGGCAAGGTGAAATGGAAGTCAAATCCTTAGACTATATTAAACGACATAAGATTCCACTCATTCGTACTTCTTTGGATACCTTTGGCGTAGTCCTGACTTATGGTAATATTGAGGTTAAAATTAATAGAGCCACGCCCTGGAAAGTGCAAAAAGCGATACAATTAGTGCAGCAAAATGTAGATTTAGATAAGCTATTGGAACAAGTGGATTATCAAGTAATGAGTAATTCCTAAATGATGCGCCTGACACTTGTTTTGCTATTTTTCACTAACATACTTTTCGCGCAGTTAAATACGCAATTAGTAGCAAATTTCACTTACAACGAAAAGTTAAGCGATGTTTGGGGCTACCTTGCACCCAATGGAATAGAATATGCATTGGTAGCTACCAAATCAGGCACCTCTATCGTAAGTCTAGCAGTACCAAGTGCGCCTACAGAAGTAGCATTTGTTCCTAGTCCAAGCTCTACTTGGCGCGATATAAAGACCTGGCAACATTACGCTTATGTCATCAATCAAAATGATGGCGGATTACAGATTATCAATCTAGAAAACTTACCAAACAGCGTCACTTATGAGCATTGGCTACCCATTATTGGCAACGACCGACTCAAAAGCGCGCACAACATATTTATTGATGAATTTGGGATTGCCTATATTACTGCAAGCAATGTAAATCAAAGCATTTTAATGTTCGACCTTGCGGCAAATCCTGAAGCACCTACTTTCATAGGGCAGCATACAGGCAACTATGTACATGACATCTATGTACGAGATAATATGGCATATAGCGCAAATATCTATAGCGGTATGTTTCAAGTCATTGACTTGAGTGATAAAGATGTCCCACAAGTACTTGCTTCCCATGCTACGCCTTTTGAATTCACGCACAATACTTGGCTTTCTGATGATGGTCAGACCCTTTTCACGACCGATGAACGCACTAGCGCGAGTATAGCAGCTTACGATGTTTCGGATGTGGATAATATTCGTTTACTAGATGAAATTTTGCCACTCAAAAGTCTTGGACAAGGTACGATACCACATAATGTACATGTGCAGGATGATTTTTTAGTCACTTCTTTCAATACGGATGGCGTAACTATTGTAGATGCAGCTCGTCCGCACAACTTAATAGAAGTTGGCAATTATGATACATTTTTGGAGAATGAATACGGCTTTTTTGGCTGTTGGGGAGCATATCCGTTTTTGCCGTCCAAACTTATTTTGGCTACGGATAGAACGAATGGGCTATTTGTACTGGAACCAACTTATAAACGTGCCTGCTACCTAGAAGGAAAAGTTAGCAACGCCAATACTAATGCAGTCTTAAATGGAGTGCAAGTAAAAATCAATTCCAATCTAGCGGTTTCTACACTTAGTAATTTTGCAGGTGATTATGCCACTGGGCTTGCTGAAGCAGCTACGTATGACGTTCGCTTCGAGAAGGAAGGTTTTTATCCAAAAACGCTAGAAGTAGGCTTACAAAATGGCATCCTTACGGAGCTAGATGTCCAATTAGAACCACTCGTAAGTTCCAATGCAACAGTAGAAAACGAAATAGCATTCCATCTAAGCCCAAATCCATGCACGGATGTACTACACATACAGACAGCACACATGGGCAATACGACACTTGAAATTTATAATATTTTAGGGCAAAAAGTCGTGCAACATCCCCTGACTAATTCTCCTATTTATATAGGAAACAAACTAGCTGAAGGTACTTATTTTGCCCGCATTCGCCTCCAAAACTCCGTTTCAAAAGCCATAAAATTCATCGTTCATCACTCATAACTCATCGCTAATCATATGCACCGTTCAGGCTTCGTAAATATCATAGGCAAACCCAATGTCGGCAAATCCACGCTGATGAACGCACTCATGGGCGAACGCATGTCCATTATCACCAATAAGCCGCAAACCACACGCCATCGTATCATTGGTATTATGAGTGAGGAAGATTATCAAATTGTATTTTCAGACACCCCTGGTATTATTCGCAATCCTTCCTACAAGATGCAACAAGCTATGAATCGCTTCGCGCATTCCACTTTCGAGGATGGCGATATCATGCTCTTCGTAACCGATGTGAATGAACATTATGAAGAGGATGATCCTATTATTACACGCCTGAAAAAAGCGAAAGTGCCGATTTTTTTACTGCTTAATAAAATTGACACCGTAGAAGAAGCAAAAATTATTGAACTTATTGATACTTGGAATAAACGCATTCCCTTCACAGAAACGATTCCAATTGCGGCTTTACACAAAAAAAATACGGATAAACTTTTAGAACTTATTTTAAAATATTTACCCGAAGGGCCGGTTTACTATCCCAAAGATCAATTCACGGATAAGTCGGAGCGATTTTTTGCCAGCGAAATTATTCGAGAAAAAATATTGCAACATTACCACCAAGAAATCCCTTATTCCGTAGAAGTAATTATTACAAGCTACAAAGAAACACAGACAAAGACAGGCGAAGCACTTATTCGCATCGAAGCAACGATTTTTGTAGCGCGCAAGTCGCAAAAAATTATTCTTTTAGGCAAAAATGGTTCGGCGATTAAGCGATTAAGCACCGCAGCACGAAAAGATATGGAGACATTTACCGAAAAGAAAGTATTTTTGCAGACTTTTGTCAAAATCAAGGATAATTGGCGTGATGACGAACGCTCCTTAAAGCATTTTGGCTATCAATAATTGGATATAGTGATGAGCTATGAGTGATAAATGATGAGTCACTACATACTCATATCTCATCACTCATATCTCATCACTAAAGTAATGGCAAATATAGTTGCGATTGTAGGGCGACCCAATGTTGGGAAATCGACTTTTTACAATCGTTTAATAGGCGAACGACAGGCGATAATAGACGACACCAGCGGCGTGACACGCGACCGCCAATATGGTACAACGGACTGGAATGGCAAGACGTTCACCGTAGTAGATACGGGTGGTTTTGTGCGAAATTCTGATGATATTTTTGAGGCAGCTATCCGCGACCAAGTGAAAATTGCGATGGAGGAAGCAGCAGTCATTCTCTTCATGGTAGATGTGACAACAGGCATCACCGATTTAGATGACGAAATTGCAGATATGCTTCGCCGTTCGGATAAAGAAGTGATTGTGGTGGTCAATAAAGTGGATAATAATAGCCGTGCTATTGATGCAAATGAGTTTTGGAGTTTGGGTTTTGAGGAAACGCATTTCCTATCCTCGCTTTCAGGTAGTGGTTCGGGGGAAATACTGGACGCGGTAGCAGAGAAAATCGTAGATGAGCCGCCTTCGGATGATGAGATACCTAAGTTTTGTATTGTTGGGCAGCCTAATGTTGGAAAATCTTCACTTACCAACGCCCTCATCGGTGAAGAACGCAATATCGTAACCGACATAGCAGGTACTACCCGCGATGCCATTCATACGAAATATTCCAAATTTGGCAATGAATTTTTATTGATTGATACCGCAGGTATTCGCAAAAAGTCGCGGGTACATGAGAACTTGGAATTTTACTCCGTCATGCGCGCCATCAAAGCCATCGAAGAATCGGATGTAGTGCTACTAATGATTGATGCTCAAACTGGCGTGGAATCGCAAGATATGAGTATTTTTAAAATCATTGTGCGACGTAAAAAGGGCGTGGTATTGCTCGTCAATAAGTGGGATTTATTGGAAAAAGAAACCAATACTGCTCGTGACTTTGAGCGCGTGATTCGTTCCAAACTCGCGCCTTTCAATGATGTGCCAATTATCTTCATTTCAGCTACAGAAAAACAGCGCATCTTCAAAGCAGTAGAACGCGCGATGGAAGTCTATCGCAATAGAAAGCAAAAAATAGCTACGTCTAAACTGAATGACATCATGCTAGATGCGATTGAGCGCAATCCTCCCCCAGCTTATCGCGGACGATTTATCAAGATAAAGTACGTAACGCAGTTGCCAACGTACTTTCCGTCCTTTGCCTTTTTCTGCAATCATCCGAAACATATCAAGGACGATTACAAAAACTATATTGAAAATCAGTTGCGTAAAAATTTTCCACTTTCTGGCGTGCCAATAAGTATCTTTTTCCGCCAAAAATAGTATAAGATTAATGGAGAATTGAAAATGGAAAATTATAGGACAAATGCCATTTTTCAATTCTCCATTTTCCATTTTCAATTCTCAATTATAAAAATGCCTTTTTTAGATACACCGATCAAAGATTTAATTGTATTTGAGCCGAAGCTCTGGAAAGACGACCGAGGCTATTTCTATGAAAGTTATAATCTCAAAACCTTTCAAGAAGGCGGTATTCATGCCACTTTTGTACAAGATAATGAAGCAAAATCCACTTATGGTGTCTTGCGTGGTTTGCATTATCAAGTCGCGCCTTATGCACAAGCCAAGCTGGTACGAGTGCTAGAAGGTGAAGTGCTAGATGTGGTAGTAGACCTACGCGAAAGCTCAGCGACTCACGGACAATGGTACAGTATTCGATTGAGTGCTGACAACAAAAAGCAACTTTTCGTGCCACGTGGATTCGCACATGGCTATGTGGTATTAAGTGAAACGGCCATTTTTGCCTATAAAGTAGACAATTACTACTCCAAAGAAAGTGAAGGTGGACTCATCTACAATGATCCAACACTTAACATTGATTGGGAAATTGACTTGAAGGACGCTATCCTTTCCGAAAAAGATAAAGTACTGCCTGCATTGGGCGATCATCGCAAGTTTTAATCAAAGAGTTTTCTTATAAAAAATCAAGTCGTCAAAACACAGTCCTTTATCAGCAAATTGTTTATTTGTTTATCTGGTGATTTGTTTATAAAACGTACACATAACCAGATAAACAAATCATCAAATAAACAAAAACAGTTGAAAAAGCACTACTTTTAGACTGCTTGATTTTTTTACAGAAAATCCTTGTTTTAATCAAGACATCCTATGACTTCTATTTTAGTGACAGGCAGCAAGGGACAAGTGGGCTGTGAGCTGCAATTTCTAGCAAAAAACTATCCTAATTTTAGCTTTGTCTTTACAGATTATGAAGAGCTAGATATTACAGACGCTACAGCCGTAATGCAAGCTTTTGAAACGCACCAATTTGACTACTGCATCAACTGCGCGGCTTATACGGCAGTAGATAAAGCGGAAAGCGATGCAGAAAAAGCGCGACAAATCAATGTAGTAGGAGTCGAACATTTGGCAGCAGCTTGTGAAAAGACAGGCGCGCAACTCCTACAACTCTCCACCGATTATGTCTATCACAATAGTCAAAATACGCCTTTCAAAGAAGATGATATTACCAATCCACAAAGTGTGTATGCTAGTACTAAACTAGCAGGCGATGAAGCAGCTTTGGCAAAAGGCGGCATGGTCATTCGCACCTCTTGGGTCTATTCTAGCCATGGGCATAATTTTGTAAAAACGATGCTGCGCCTCGGTGCAGAACGCGACAAATTGACTATCATTTTTGATCAAATCGGTACGCCTACTTATGCGCGACCGCTTGCAGGTGCAATGCTAAGGATTATTCAAAAAGCGGAGCAGAATACAAGCATGAAAGCAAGAATGGCTGGTATTTATCATTACAGTAATGAAGGTGTGACAAGTTGGTATGATTTCGCCATGGCTATTTTTGAAATCAGAAACATTAACGTCAATGTCCTACCTATCGAGACGAAGGACTACCCTACTCCTGCGAAACGTCCGCCTTTTAGTGTATTAAATAAAGGAAAAATAAAGGAAGCATTTGATATCACAATTCCGTATTGGAAGGATAGCTTGAAGAAGTGCTTAGAGATGCTTGAGGCGTAATTTTCGCATTTCGTCAATAACAAAAAAGCCTACTCGAACTTAATCAAGTAGGCTTTTTTGTTGTATATCAGTCAGCGACTACTTAAAGCGACGCTTTTTCTTCTTCTTCGTCTTGAATTCATTACCACTCTTCGCATCATTACCTGAAGAAGCTCCTGTACGAGTCATCGCACAACGGAAACCTAACTCACGGCTAGAACGGTCTTCATCCATGAAACGGCGTGTACCTGGCGATAACCAATATGCACGGTCTCCCCAAGAACCACCCTTGATTACGCGCGCTTTGTTACTAATCAAACTGTGGCGACCATAATCATAGTTTACAGAAGATTCCTTATCACCATCCAAGTAATCGAGTACCTCACCGCGCTTGTAGTTTTCTCTATCTACTGCGCCTGTTACATACTCATACTGAAGGCGACCTAGACTATCTTTCTGTACTGGACGACCATCTTCATCCAATTCCAATTGCCTAAACTCGTTACCACGATATGGATTCAAATCATGATTTTCAACATCACGAAGCGTACTACTAGTCATGGGACGATAGACATCAGCTACCCACTCGCTCACATTACCTGACATATGATAAAGTCCAAAATCATTCGGGAGGAATGCTCGAACATCGCCTGGAATAGGTGCATTATCGTTCAAATTACCAGCCATACCCATATAGTCACCACGTCCGCGCTTGTAGTTGGCTAGGATACGTCCTTGATATTTATTACGCTTTTGATAGCGCATAGAGTTGCCATCCCAGGGATAGATTCGACGGTCGGTAATACGCTCATCTTGCTCCGAAGCCATATTGCCTTGTAAGCCCAATGCTGCATATTCCCATTCTGCCTCTGTCGGTAGTCGGTAAGAAGGCATTAGAATACCATCCTCAAAGCGCACAGAACGTTCACCACCAGTACGCTTGTCTGGTAAATTTTTGCGAACATCACCTTGATACTGTCCATGCAGATAAGCTTGCGTATTGAAGTTATCTTCATCACGCTGCTCAGGATTAGAATTTAAGATGCCTTTACGAATCAAAAGCATTTCATTCACACGGTCAGTACGCCACTCACAGAAAGCGTTTGCTTGTCTCCAATTTACCCCCACTACTGGATAATTATCATAAGATGGGTGGCGGAAATAAGTTTCAACATACGGCTCATTGTATGCCAATTCTTCACGCCATACCAAAGTATCTGGTAATGCTTCCATGAATACTTCTGGATATGATTCTCCAAATACTCTATCCAACCAGTACAAATATTCACGATAGTTAATATTGGTTACCTCTGTTTCATCCATATAGAAAGAAGAAACTGTAATACGTCTAGGAATTGCATTCCAATCGTAGGTTACATCCTCTCCTGCTGCACCCATTGTAAATGTACCACCTTCTACGAGTACTAAATTTGGGCCAGTTTCTTGTCCTTGATGATCTACTTTTTCGAAGCCGCCCCATTTCTGGTCGTTATAGCTCCAACCAGTGGCAGAAGATTGTTCTTTTTTAGAACAAGAGCTGAACACCAAAGCGACACTAAATAAAATTGTTGCTAATCTTAATAATCTCATGCTATGAGTTTTGAAATTACAAGTAGTTATTACCTTGAAATTTTGCCGTGCAAATATATAATTCTTTGATAGCATTTTAGGTCTATCTAAAAATAAAAAACCTAAAGTTACTAGGGGAATCTATTGCATTGAGCCATTTTACAAAATTTTGTAAAAGCTCTATTACTTAATAATCTTAAGGTGATTTGTGTGCTATGCAGTATTTTATCTAAAAATCTGCAAGCAATCATTGTAGCGATTAGCGCGCCTTTGACGTTTGTAAGCCGCACTATTTTCAAAATTGAGTGTTACTGAAAGTTCGTGTGCGCCACCCGTACCGCCATCGGCAACTGCTAGTTGAGATATTGTAAAGTCGTAGCTATATCCTATTTTGAATGCGTCATATTGTACACCGAAGAGAAAAATTGCAGCATCTCCATTTGTCCATGCATGCCGATACCATGCTCCTGCAAAAATGGCTTCTGAAAAATCCAGATATGCCCCCACATTTAGCTGTCCAAAGTCTCTTCCTTGATTGATAAACAGCACATTCGGTGATATAAACGAGCCTTTACGACGATTATTGCCCGGTATTAAAGTAAATTGTCCACCCACATGAGCCGTAAATCGCATAGGCCAGCCACCATATACATTATCATTTATTTCAATAAACGCATTATTAGGACTATTAATATGTTTTAAGGACAATCCAGCATACAATGTCTTGCCATATGCCAATATACCAGCTCCAAAATCGAAAGAAGAATTATTCAAATTAATTGGTCGCAATTCATCCGACTCAATGAAGCCTGTATAGCCATCTACATCATCTATTTGATCGCCAAAAACCAATTTACTCCAATCCAAAGAGGTTTGATTTACGCCCGCTTCTAAGCCCAATTTTAAAAAGAAATCTTTTCGCACTTTCAAGCGATAGCCATAAGCTGCTAGAAAACTAGTGGTGCGATAAATACCATTGCCCGCATTATCCGATTGCAACTGAATGCCAATACCACTATTTAAAGGTTCTAAAAATTGCTCATAAGAAGCTGAAGAAGTAGTGTAGGCGCGCTCAATAGAAGGCCATTGGGCGCGATAGTTTACGCTAATACGAGGTGCAAGCGTTACCCCTGCCAAGGCTGGATTAATTTGGAGCGGTGCCGCATAAAACTGGCTATAAATGGGGTCTTGTGCTTGGATAGCATTCCAGCAAAACAGATATATGGCAAAAAGTAATCCTATTTTTTTCATCATAAGTCGTAACGATTTTTGAGTTGTAATATTTCATAGCAAGCTCGAAGATTAAGTAGTCGAGTTTAAATAATTTCCTGTTGCTATTGAGTTGATTTTTTTGAA
>JAHDCQ010000473.1 GCA_020629845.1 Saprospiraceae bacterium
TAATTCTAAGGAATGAGAAATTAATAAATGTTCCAATTAAAGGCAGTTATTTTGATTTCTAACAAGGCGGCGAAGACGTAATATAACGAGTTATATCTAGTTTTTGCCAACGTAGTTAGAAATCGAAAGAACAAGTTTAAGAGGAATAGTTATTATTTTCTCATTCCTAAACTTCATTCGCTCATTCAATCATTCACAATTCACTCATTGAGTATTTACCTAAAATCTGCAAAACACGCTGAAATTCTGTGCTGTATTCTGCTGTGATATGTACGGGTTTTCCGTCCCACTCGAAGGCTAATTGCTCGGCGTGGAGCAGCATGGTGGTCATTTGAAAATGGCTTTTCCAAAAGCGATTTTGCTTATTGCAGCCATGTGGTCGGTCACCAATGATAGGGTGAAAAATATGTGCCAGATGCTTTCGTAGTTGATGAAAACGTCCGGTGTGTGGTGTCAATTCTACTAAGGTATAACGCGAAGTGGGAAATTGGCTGGTTTTTAGGGGTATTTCAAACTGCTGTATAGCGCGATAATGGGTTTGGGCAGCTTGTGTTTTGCCTTCGTTGGTGAGAGCATAATCTATGTCGTCACTGCCCTCCAAGAAGCCACGCACGATGGCTTTGTAGATTTTTCGCACTTTTCGCTCCCGAAAAAGACCTTGTAGTTCAGCATTCGCAGTTTTGTTTTTTGCAAATAACAATACACCAGCCGTTTTTCTATCCAAGCGATGTGCAGGATAGACATACTGCCCGATTTGGTCGCGGACTTGTTGTACGGCAAATTCCGTTGCGTCGCGCGCTATACTGGATGGATGCACGAGTAAACCATGCGGTTTATTAATAGCTACCCAATCGTGCTGTTCGGCTAGAATTTGGAGCATAAAGAGACCTAAATTTCAGGATTCACCTTCGCAAATACAAAACGAAAATCGGTATTCGCCAAATTGGTAGTCAGTACCAAAACGGAGTCTGTGAGACTTTCTATACTATAGTCAATCTCTTGAGTCGTATTCCGTTGCGCGATATTGTTTTCGCTGCGTTCGTAGGTACCTTCTTCTGCTTGACCATTCATAATGTTGGTGCGTAGTACTTGGTCTTCGGTAAACTCAAAGTATAAACCGCGCAGCGAATCGGTGCTTCTAGCGTCGCGTTGTGCAGAAGTTAGTTCCCAACGTCCGAGGAGTTTATCTGCTTCCTTTGTTTGTGTGTCATTGGCACAAGCAAGCATCAGTAGCCCTACTATCGCCGTTAAAAATATCTTTTTCATTAGTGTCTGCGTTCTTTTTTGGTCTTTGGCACGCCCTATCGGGCTTTTAGTCTTTGGTCTTTTGTAGTAAAGGAATTATTTTTTACCATAAAAAAATCCAAAGACTAAAGACCAATAGCCAAAGACTAAGGCAAATATATAAAATCGTAACTATTTAGAAGAGAGAGCAGAGACCGCCCTTTGGACTGAGAGAACAGAAAATTACAAGTATTTTTCCTTTTCTCCTTAGTAGTATTTGGAATATCCTGTCTCTCTTCTCTCAATGAGCAAAGCGAATGGTCTCTCCTCCCTGCCCGACGGCAGGCGGGTCTGCTCTACTAAATAGCTAAATAAAATCTTAAAAAGCCTCTCCGATGGTCAGGTAGTAGGAAGTGGTATTTTTTCCGACTCCTACATCAAAACGAAGATTGATATTTTCTTTTTTATCTAATAAAACCCGAATGCCTCCGCCTAGATTGTAGCGTAGATGACGCGCTGCTAGGCGATTATATTCATCCGCTACTGCGCCGAGGCTACCAAAAGCAACTGCCCCTAATCGCCAAAATAGCGGGAAACGATATTCTGCTTGCACCAAGCCCATGCTATTATCCCGAAAGCGACCTTCGTAGTAGCCACGTGCGCGCTTGCTGCCGCCCATCAGTAGGAGTTCATTGAAGGGAGCGTCGCCCGTGATGAAGCCCGTGAAGGCATTGAGTGCCAATACGTGTTTCCACGGCAATTCGATATAGGTACTCGCATCAAGCGTATAACGGTTGAAATTGAAATCGCTACCTAATACAGGCTTATTGAAAAACGCAATAGCTTCCACCAGTACGCCTTTGCGCGGAAAAAAAATATGATCTCGACTATCCAAGGTATTTATCCAACCCAATCCTGATACTTTTCCACCTGCACTCCCCGTGATGTCGCCAACAGTAAGCTGCCCATCACTTGCTACCTTTTGAATGGCATAATCATCAAACCAATAGCGAATGCCTGTGTAAAAATTGGGACGCATTAAATACTGCAAGTTCACACGTACACGCGGAAAAAGCACTTCGTATTCTTCCACAAAGTCTTCAGGGTTCGTATTGCCAACACCATAAAAGTTATAGAAATAGCGATAGTAACCCAATTCGCCCTTTGCTATCCAAGCCTCATTGTCCCAATAGAGTTGATAGGGCAAATAGAACAGCACTTGCTTATTCAGTGTATATGCTCCTCCCAATTGTAGCTGTGAAGGCCGCGAGCTTTCGGGTTCGCCCTTGAAGCGAAAAGCCAGAATGCCCGCTCCGCCGAAGCCAAGTCGCGTTTCAGGCAGATAAAAAACAAGTGGAAAAGCCGCTAGGCTGTAGGAACGTTCTTTTGTAGGATGAACTTGCGTAGAATCTTGTGCGGATAAGGTGGTAGTGCTAAAAAGGATTATCAGAAAGGATAAGAAAAATCGCATCGGGTAGCATATATGATGAGTGATGAAAACAAGTGCAAAATAACTCATAATTCATCACTCATCTTTCCACAACTTAGTCGTCTATTTTACACGATACCAAGTTTGTGTGCGGTAAAGACCCGTCCAATGCTTACCACGTACTTTGAGTTCGTCGGTTTTTCCATCTTCGAACCACATAGATACTTTGTACTCATTGCCACTTTCTGGATCGAGGATAGTCCCCCCTCTCCAGTAATCTTTGTACGCTTTCAGACCGTCCACAATCACCATACCAACTACCGGCTTATTCTTTTTGTTGCCTGAGCAGTTTTTGCATACGGTATCCGCAGGTTTCAGCAAAAGCTTCGTTACCTTAGCCTGTATTTGACTGCCTGCACTGTAAATTTCTACATACGACTTAGCATCGCCTGTTTCGTCGTCAATTGTTTTCCAACTACCATTTAGGCTACCCTTTTGCGCGCTTAACGAGAAGGACACGAGCAAACAAATGAAAATTGGTAAAAACTGTTTCAACTGCATAATTAATTTGTTTTTGTGCTGTAAAAACTAATTTTCACACAAATGTATTGTAA
>JAHDCQ010000474.1 GCA_020629845.1 Saprospiraceae bacterium
GTGCTTACTTTTTCTTCGTCCACGGCATTTGTTAGAGGACGATTCTTTTTACAAAGATTTAAATAGGAGTGTAGGCAAATATAAAAGGCTCATGGAATATTTTAGCGGAACAAAGACTTTTAGGCACTAGGGTGAAAAGTGTGGGGCGTTATTTTTTTTACTCCAATGGAACTCGTTCCATTGGAATGAAAGGATTTCCGCTAAAATGTTTGAAGAGCCATATAAAAGATAAGGGCTTATGGTGTCATCTGCGCGAAATATTCTTCTAGTACATTTTCGCCTTGCCAACTACCCCTAGTTTTGTAAGGCAAAAAGCGAGCAAATAGTTCTTCTTTATACCAGCCTAATTCACGGGTTTTCTGTACGACTTCTTTGTGAAATTTACTTTTGTAGGCATAGTCCATCATCAATTCGCTGCTTTCCCAAAGGCTAAAAGTAGCTTGCTGAATAAGCGGCAACTCCCCTACCCCAATGGAAAAAAGCAAGCCTTTTTTTTCATGTACCGATGCACTCACAGGCGGCACAAATCGCCAAAAGCGATAGAGGTATTTTGGGTAAATAGTTGCGCGGGTGAGTACGCCTACTAATTGGGTTTTGTCATAAGCTACCGTCGGTTCAAAAGGACAAACCCCATCCCATGTGCCATGTGCTTTCGCGGGTTTCAGGTAAATCGTCCATTGGTCTTCGCTGCGGCTTTGAAATGCTTGAAAGCTTGGGTGGGCTTCAAAGAAGCTATTGGCAGCCGTTTCTGTTTCCCAAACAGCTAAGAATCCATAAGTGCTTAAATTCGGCCAAATGCTAAACCCACGCCCTGCCCCACTACCTAGTAGCTTGAAAAACGCTAAGCCTTGCACTTCTGCCATTTGCGTACCAGCAATGCCCATTTGCTTAAAGGCCCACCATTTTGCACCTGCCCCTTCGTAGCGAAAAAATGTAATGGTAACGATTTGCTCTTGCATGTCTTCCGAACAATGCAACTAAAGGAAGGTTTTCGGGAATTGGTCTGAAAAGTGGGTTGTATTATATTTTTTTTAATGTTTATAACTGCAATTTTAGAAGGCTATAGCACGTTTTGAAAATGCTTTAATAAAATGCCTCAGCACTTTAGGCAACACACAAGAATAAAGTAAAACGAATGCGATATTTTTTAATTTTTCTTATTGTAGCTTTTACCACTACTAGCCAAGCCCAATCCTATCTAACAAAAAAAACAGCCACAGGCAAAGCCCTGAAATGGTACGAATCGGCAAAGTCCGATGCTTATAATAAGGACTACGCGAGTGCTAGCAAAACGCTCGAAAAACTCCTTCGCAGCTATCCCAATTTCATAGATGCACAATTGCTTAAAGCACAAATCGCTTTCGACACGGAGCAGTACGATGCAGCAGCACAAGCTTTTGAAAAAGTATTGAGTATAGATGCCAATTACAATCCACGCGTCTACTATATGTTCGGCATGAATGAATGGCAGCGCGATAAATTTGCCCGTTCCGCAGGCTTTTTAAAACGATTTTTAGACAGCAATCCACGTAGCGAAGATCGCAAAAAACGCGCAGAGCGATTTGCTAGAAATGCTCGCTTTGCAGCCGATGCTGTTCGTAATCCTGTACCCTTCAATCCTACAGCTTTGAGCAACAATATCAATACTGACCGCCCTGAATACGCGCCTTCCTTCACAGTGGATGATAATACGCTCATCTTCACACGGCGTGTGCTAGATACCAGCGGCCCACGTGCCTATGTACATGAGGATTTTTTTATGAGTAAACGCGAAAATGGTACTTGGCAAGCTGCCCAAGCCATGACAGGTATTAATACTCGCAAAAATGAAGGCGGGCATAGCATTTCTGCCGATGGCAAATTGCTTGTTTTCACCGCTTGCGACCACAAGGGCGGACAAGGTGGTTGCGACATCTTCTATACCGAAGTACGAACGAATGCATGGACACGTCCACAATCGCTTGGCACTACTATTAATACCAAAGCATCCGAGACATTGCCCTCGCTTTCCGCAGATGGACGTACGCTTATTTTTGCGAGTAATAGAAAAGGTGGCAAAGGCAATAAAGACCTTTGGATGAGTCAAAGACGCTCGGATGGGCGTTGGGGCGCAGCTAAAAATCTTGGTGAAGACATTAATACATCCCATAATGAAGATGCGCCCTTCTTGCATCCCGATGGGCAAACACTCTACTTTATGTCCGATGGACACCCTGGTATGGGTGGACAAGATTTGTTCTACAGTAGCCTACAAGCAGATGGCACTTGGGGTACGCCTGTCAATTTGGGCTACCCTATAAATACCAAAGGCAACGAAGGCGCGCTTACCCTCAGTTTGGATGGCACAACTGCCTACTTTGCTAGTGATAAAACGGATGCAAAACTCGAAAATATCCGTGAGCGAGACATTGATATTTATACTTTTCCAATGCCTGCCTCGCTGCGCCCTAAGCCTGTAACCTATGTGCAAGCTACCGTACGCGATGCGGTGAGTAAGCAGCTTTTGGAAGCGGTGGAAGTCACTTTTACGATTCTAAAAACAGGACAAACATACGGTAGCTCTCGAACGGATACAGAAGGCGAATTTTTGACCATTTTGCCCAGCAATAAGGACTATGCCTTGAGCGTGGATAAAGCGGGCTATGTATTTCATTCGGAGCATTTCGCGCTGGAAAGTGGCTTGCCTGATAAGCCTTTCCAATTAGAGATTGAGCTTGTCCCCATTCAGGAAACGCCTTCAGTAGCGGTGCAAGAAAAGCCAATTGTACTGAAAAATATCTTTTTTGATACGGGTTCGGCGCGTCTATTGCCTGCATCGCGTATGGAATTAGAACACTTAGGAAATTTACTAAAAAACAATCCCAAAATGCGTATCCAAATCAATGGACATACCGATAATGTGGGCGATGATAGCAGCAATATGCGCCTGAGTGAAGCACGTGCCAAAGCGGTTTACAATGACCTGATTCAGCAAGGAGTTTCGGCAGCACGCTTGCGCTATAAAGGCTTTGGAGAAAGTCAAGCGATTGCTAGTAATGATACCGAAACAGGACGACAAACGAACCGTCGGACGGAATTTGTACTTTGGTAATGCATTGAATAATCCAAATAGGTTGATGCAGTAGGCTATTTCTTATCTACTATCTTAACACAAGTTAAATTCGCCATTCCAAGCGCGTTAGTGTCCTTTTATTCGTTAAGTAGTCGAGTTTAAATAATTTCCTGTTACTATTGGATTGATTTTTTTGAAGGACGAGGCAAAAATTA
>JAHDCQ010000064.1 GCA_020629845.1 Saprospiraceae bacterium
ATAGAAGTCAATGCCCAATAGTGGTATTCTGTCACTTGGCAGTCATATTCGCAAGTCTTATCATCATAGGTATACCAAGCGTTTGATGGATAGGTATTGGGGATGGAATTAAACTGTCCACCACGCGCCACATCCATTGCTTGAGCAATTTGAGAACCTGCTACTTCTCCGAATACCTCTGGATATACTTTTGAATAACCCGCATGCGTG
The DNA here is from genome assembly GCA_020629845.1 of Saprospiraceae bacterium. GTDB lineage: Bacteria > Bacteroidota > Bacteroidia > Chitinophagales > Saprospiraceae > JAAUTG01. The sequence continues at coordinate 211 of JAHDCQ010000064.1, forward strand.
ATGATGTGCAGCACTTCTTCTAGCGCAGCATCAAAACGTCCTGTTTTGCCATTCGTCACATACGTAGGAATCGTTTCATCATTGCCGAGGTCTTGCCCTAATCTATCCGAAGGTGGATTGATATTTAAATCGCGTTCTCGCTTCCACATCACCATGAAGGCTTTTTCTTGGAGCATTCTATCCAATACCGCTTGATTGTCGGGTATACTGTCTTCGTTATTGTCGAGGTATTGCGCCATAAGATTAGCCGCATGCAGCAATTTTGCATCTTCTACCTCCGCAACGGCATAAATATCTATACCAAAGACTACCACTTTTCGGTTGAACTTGGAAAGTCCATCGTCAGTATGTGCTACAATAGTGAAATTAGGGTCATCACCTGGGGAAATAGGATCAGTACTTTTATCTTTATCGCAAGCTGCAAAAAGGAACAAAGCAATCATCGGGAAACAACTTTTAAGTAACTTCATATTTGAATGTTTGATATAATACCAATCCATGTTCAAAAGTTGCATTACTCTGGAGTGCTTTTTTCCTTTTGGCTTCGTTATTTTTTCATAGCCAGCCAAGAGGATGCCTAGAAAAAATGCCTTGCCCAAGAAAAAAATCACTATCCAGCTTAATACAACTTTTGAACATGGATTGGTATTATAACTTAAAGACATCCAAAAATAGATATTCCCCTATATCAAGCATGATTTTTTTTCAAAACCCCATGATTACTAAGGATACATATCCATTGTTGCCCAAGCTGTTCTAACGTCTTTGTTGAATAATACTTTTGCGGTAGTTTTGCCTTTTACATAGTGCAAATACTTCAATTGTTTTGGACTTAAATAGCCTTCCGCAGAGCGATTATCGCCTAAAGCACTATTAATTTTTGTGGCTTGCAATGCTGTGAGCGGCAAGTATTTATAATCGCTATTTTGTAGGTAATAATGCAAATCTTTAGTCGCCACGCGATAGGTACTACTTTTGGAAATAGGACGGCAATTATTCGATGCGGCATAGTCTGTAAGTTCCGATTTGCCAATGTGGTTTTTATCATAGCGCACTTTCACCACTTCGCTACCACGCATAAAGCCCGACTCGGTATACAACACGCCATCTACTGCACCCAATTGCATTTCGCCTGACCAAAAGCAATACATTTTGAAGTAAGTCTCCTCTACTCCACCCGATGCTTCTGCAGCGAGTTCTTGCTCCAACAGATTTAAGTATTCAGGTATTTGCACTCTATTTTGTGCTAAAACTTCTTTCATTTTGCGGCAGAGCGTAATGGCAGAATAATCGCCTGCTATGCGCGGAATGAGGTTTTCGCCTTCCGAATTGATCATTCGCACCACAGGATTATTCCAAGAAGGTTCCCCGAATTGATTCAAAATCACACGGTCTTTGCCACGCACATTATTAAAAATGGCAAGCGGCACAAAGAGGTTTTCAATCGCCTCCACCATCAAAGGGTGGCTCAGTACATTATGTCCATAATTGCGACAAGTAGCACAGCCTGGTACTTCTTGAAAAAGGATGAGTACTTGCTTCTGCTCGCGTTCTGCTACGCCTAAAGCCACTTCATAATCCCGATACCAACGGACTTTGCCGAGTTCTGGGCTTTGTCGTTCTAGGGAGGTACGTTGTGCTTGCATTTGTGTGCTCACCATTAGCATAAATGCTAAGAGTAAAAATTGGAATTGATGTATCATAAGTGTGCTGTTGTTACTTGTAGAATATCTTTGTTTTCCCCTACTTTATGCACAAAAGCAACCACTTCGCAATTTGCAGCCACCCAAGCGTCAGGCAAGCTGAAACTTTCATCAAAAGGTACTGTTTTACCCGCACTAAAACTATCCCCTAATGGATTACCTTCCGTATTCGTTAGCATAGCACGAAAAACATGCCGATGATCGTATTCGTCTATAATACCATCTTGTGTGATTTGCGGGTCTACAACATGGTCTTCGACGAGCATGACACTGAGGCGCAAGCTTTCATCAATTGTTTGGCTCGGCACTACTCGCGCTGTAACGCTCAATTCACGGACTGCTTCATCAAAATCAATACTTAGATTGATGGCTACGATGGGTTCTTCTGCTACCGCACGTTCAATAAGACCTGCCCAAGCTGCTTGTCCTTGTTGCAGACTTGGTTCGCCTTCGGGTAGCGTACGATTCACCACTGCCGCAGGATAGCCACGCGGTTGCCCTAAAAAGTCGAGTAATTGGTCGCCCGTTTCCGTACGAAAGTCATATTTACTATCGGGCAAAGGAATCGCAAAATTACCTGAGGAGTGGATAGAAATCGGCACTAAGGCATCACCATACAAGGCGACTAAGTTTTCAATTTCCGCGCTTCCATCGGGACAGTTTGGACAGCGAACGCCTGTAAATTCTTCAATTAATATACGCCGTTCACCCACCTCCTGCGGGCCGAGTGGTGGAATATCAGGTGCGTTTTCTTCGCAGGCAGCTAGACTAAAAACAAGCACAATTAGTAAATAAAGTCTCATACTTATTATTTTCACAGACATTTTAAAATCTATATCCAAAAGCAATCCCCCCCCAATGTACGAAGTCTGATTTATCTTGATATATTGGTGTGTAAGCGATTTTTAGTAAATACTTATCGTCTTTAAAATATTGTTTATACCCTAATCGGAAAATCCATTCTTCCAATTGATAGTCATCTTTAAATGTTCCATCTATTTGTACAACTCCATCATTTCTAAACATTTTTCCTACTCCAAATTCAACAAATTTATTATCCCTAAGCTTTACTGTTTGATTTATGCTTATGGGTACCCATAAAGGAACGATTCCACTTGCTTCACCATAATAAGCAGCTCCTATTTGAGCAGAAGTTTGGAACTGTGTATTACCAAAAAGTCTTCTTTCGTAATTTATTGAGTATAAAAAACCATGACCAAGGGCTTCAACCATGATAGCATTATTCTGCTTAGATGCTGTGCTTTTAACCAAAGTAGATTGTCCTGAAACGGTATTACACATTAAACTCAATAGCAGAAGAAGTAATACATTACATTTGAGATTTTTCATTATCTATAATTTTAAAGGTTTACGAAAATTTTATTAGATGACTTGTCATGAAATAATTTAACATCTGGTGCATCAACCCATAAATATCATTCAGTTTTATTCGCTTCTTTTCCTGGTTTTTATCGTTGTTCGTTAGTTGTATAACCAGTTATGCGCCCTCCTCACGCCTCAAAAATCAGAAAAATAAGACTGCCTAAAACTTGAACGCTATTTACAGGTTGATGCACTAGAAGGTAGAACTCACACCAAACTGAACCCCCGAAAAAGCAGGCTCTAAACGGCACACACCACCAGAACAAACCACCCCTTCTACTTGCTTCACATAACTCAACGAAAAACGATTCGCTTTGTGTGTATAATAAATGTCAAAACGCGGATAATGGATGGCTTTTTCGGTCTTTTTCGGGTCTACATTGTACATATCCGAAATGGTAAATGTCCAAGTAGGCGCAATGCTAAACTCTGCCAAACCAAACAGCCAACTTCCAAAATCTTGCTTGGTGTTCATATATTGCCCCTCGAAGCGCAAGGAGCGTCTACGGTCAAATTTATACAAATATTCCGCATAAGGCGTGACAGTATTCACAAAAGGCACCCCTGGTTTTCCTTCATATACTTCTTGATTGTAATTCTGTAATTGCAAGCCGCCTGTGAGTTGCCATTTACGTTTATATTTATAGGTCACTTCCGTGAATAATTCACGGTAGAGTTTATTGCCATCCAAATCATCAATCACAGAAAGATTGGCATTAAAACGCAATTTTCGGCTAGGGGCATAACTCACATCTAGCTGTACAGCTTGCTCACCCAACTCCTGTGCAGCTACGGCATAGCGCGCTGTCAGGCGATAGGTATTAATGCGACTCATGGGCGGCAAAAAGTTAATCGTTCCTTCGTTCAAAGTCGCAAAAGGTGTAGTGCGATAGCCCATATTTTCATTCCGCTTGCCTTCTATCGTAATCCCTAGTCCATTACCTGCATAGCTTAGGCTGGTGTAAATGATATTGCCCGCTTGATTGATGAGTTTCCCTCTAGAAGTCGTACCATTCCAATTGGATTTTTCTATAAAAGGATTAAACATTGTTTCCGCCGACTTAAACGCTCCTTCCACATACCACGAAAAGTTGCCCATCGTGAGGGTATTATAAAGTGTGAAGGAGTAGGTATTGTAATTTGCACCGATACTATCCACAGGCGTATAAGTAGAAATCGCAGATACGACTTGACTCACTGTTTCATCATCGAACGTACGCGCTACTGCACCGAAGCCAGGAGCTATCGTGAAGCGTCCTGTAGTATCGGCATAAAAACCTTCGATACTACCTCCTTTTATGATAGCATCATAGGTGTCAAATTGGCGTTTTTGCTTGCCCGTAAAGCCCTTGATTTGCCAATCGGGATTTATGTCATAGGCCAAGCGCACGCCATAGAGTGCGTTATCAATCAATAAAGGACGTTCCTGATAGGCACGAAAAATAATACCGCTACCAACTTGGTCGTATAAATAGCCGCCCGAAATATCGAGTTTATCTACTTTTTTGTGAACGTACCAACGCCCAATTCCCTGGTCGGTATACGAGCTTTGCGGATTCAGTAAATTAGAATTATTGAATACATCGAAGCGAATGCCAAAGTCAAAGCCCCAATTATTATAATTCAAATCGAGCCACGAATCTGCGCCATAGAGTTCATGGTCATATTGTGGCGTACCGAATGCACCAATGAGCGTATCGGTTTGGAAAAATTTTGCTTGGGCTTGCAAGCTTCCTGATAGACTGCCACCATTTTCTTGCGCTAGCCCTAGCGTAGCACTACCCATAAGCAGCAATAGTGTGTAGATGTATCTGTTCATAGTAGGGGCGAAGATATTGGGAATTTCCTGAATTTTTGAGCAAAAACACTAGCACGTCAAGTAAACGACTTTGAAACCAGTACTCAGGAGGCAAAGCCACTATAGTAATGTTACAATGCATCAATGCCATAATGTTACAGTATTTCCCCTATTATCGCATTGATGTATTGTAGCATTACAGCATTATACAAGCTGTCAAACCTCATCTCTATTATATTTCATATCTTCGCCCAACGGCATTTTTTCTATATGAAAACTACATAAGCTATGTCCAATATTCGCATTAAATTATTATTATTCTTCCTATCCATCGGAATGTATCCTAACATTTTAGCACAAATTAGCATTCCTGCAAACCTTCATAGCAATAATAATACAAGTCTTTTAGCAAGAAGCAATGTGCCTAAAAAAACAACGCCTACTATTGATTTGGTTGCTATTGCACAAGAAGACCTAGCAGACGAGGCAGAAGGTTTGCCGCCTCGTTTTGGGTTTCCATTGGATGTCAATTACAGCTTAAATAATGCTGGTATGTGGGAAACACTACCCAATGGTGATAGAGTTTGGCGATTGACCATTGAAGCAAACGAAGCGAAATCAATCAACTTACTGTACGATGATTTTTATCTGCCACCAACAGCACATCTATTTCTGTACAATAGCGAAACAGGGCAGACTATCGGGGCATTTAGTCACTTCAATAATAAAGCAGATCATAAATTTGCAACAGGTCTCATCTACGGCGAAGAAACGACCCTAGAATACTATGAACCACGTGCAGTAGCTGGTCAAGGACGCATTACAATCGGAACAGTAGTGCATGGCTATCGCTATATTCCGAACCCTAAAGATGGTAAAAGAGCTTATGAAGATTCAGGGAATTGTAATATCAATACTATCTGCGCGCAAGGCGACGACTGGCGCGATGAAATAAAAGCTGTTGGTTTGATGGTTATTGCCGGTACACGCTGGTGCTCAGGAGCTTTATATGGAAATACGGATATGAATTGCACCGCCAATTATGTAACCGCTAACCACTGCTTAGATAGTTTTGATGCCATCAATAATCCTACGGCAAGCACCATGTCCTTTATATGGCGATACGAAAGTCCAAATTGTGCGAATGGCGGTGTAGGCAATGATGGACCAACTAACATGACCACAGTAGGTGCAATTGTACGCGCAAATAATGGCAGACCAGGTAGTATCATAGATTCTGACTTAGCAGTGCTAGAACTCGTAGAAAACCCTGTAGTAGCAAACTATGATGTGTACTTTTTGGGCTGGGACGCTGGTTCAACGAGTCATGCATCCGCTACAGGTATACACCATCCAGCATCAGATGTGAAGAAAATATCTATGGAAAATGATCCACTCACAAGTACTAACTATAGCGATAATACCATAACGGCAACTGGCACCCACTGGCGCGTCATAGATTGGGATAGTGGTACTACAGAAGGTGGTTCTTCTGGCTCACCTCTGATGAATAGCACGACAAAAAGAGCAATCGGACACCTCTCAGGCGGTGGCGCAGCTTGTGGAAATGATGAATCCGATTGGTATGGGCAAACCCGCTATTCGTGGGATAATAATGGCAATCTCGACCCACGCCGCCGCTTTAAAGACTGGCTTGATCCAGGCAATACAGGCACGCTCGCGATAGATGGTTACTACCCTAATAATTGCCCTGGGCTTGCTACTTGTAATGATGGTCTTCAGAATAATGGAGAAACAGGTCTAGACTGTGGTGGACCAAATTGTACCCCATGTCCATGCGAAACAACGCTTACCCTCAATATCACCTTCGATGATTATCCTGAAGAAACCAGTTGGGTGCTGACCAACAGCAACAATACGGTATTAGCATCAAGTAATGGCTATAATGGGCAAGGCGATGGCTCTAACATTAGCGTAACAGATATTTGTGGTGATTTAGATTGTCTTACATTCACCATTTACGATACTTATAGCGATGGTATTTGCTGCGGTTTTGGAACGGGTTCTTATGAATTAATCAACGATTTGGATGGTTCGGTAGTCGCTTCGGGTGGAGAATTTGATTTCGCTGAATCCACTACTTTTTGTATCGAAGGGGTAGCATTCAAGGCGAAAGTAGTACTAGGCGGCCCATATAATGGTACGGATATGAATACAAATCTTGGTGCCTTAATGCCTACTACTAGTCCTTATGGCGATGGCTTGACAACAAGTATGGCAGTTATTAATACCTATGAAATTGTAGATTGGGTAGAAGTACAGCTTCGCAGCACGAGCGCTCCTAATCATGTAATTCTTGCCAAACGCAGCGCATTACTCAAGAAAGATGGTTCCGTAGTAGATACTGATGGATTCACCTGCGTAAGCTTCCCAGAAAGCATTTATGCAGGTATCACGGATGGCGACTATCGTGTAGCGATACAGCACCGCAACCATTTGGGCGTGATGACAGATACGGATTATACGCTATATTAAATCATATATTGACATTTGTCTCAAAATTTCATACACCGAAGATTTCTCTAAGTCTTCGGTGTTTTTATTTGGCGGAAATAAGTGCCTGTAATTTCTATATTTAAACGTTAAATTTGTGATAAAAATAGAATGTCAAGCGTTCTATTCGGGTGACATTAGTGTCCTTTATGGGTCGAATAGATGCTTATCTGCTAAATTCCCTTTAGCGGATAAGTTAGCTCATTTATAAAAATAAAAGCATGAGAATTCTCAAGCGTATAGGTATATTTTTCTTGGTATTGCTCTTATTACTTATCGGAGCAATGATAGCCGTACCGATTCTATTTAAAGATAAAATTCACGATTTTGCTAAAGAAACGGTCAATAGTAGCATTGATGCGACCGTGGATTTTGAAGATGTAGGCATTTCGTTCTTCCGCAGCTTTCCGAATTTGAATATCCGCATGAAGGAATATTCCGTAGTGGGAAAGGAAGAATTTGAAGGCATTACGCTGGCAGCGGGCGAGAGTTTTGACTTAGCGGTCAATCCCTTTTCTATTATTTGGGGTCCTGTCAATATCAAGTCTATCCGACTACGTAAACCTGTGATGAATATTCATGTACTAAGTAATGGAAAAGCAAACTATGACATCGCAGCAAGCACCGACGAACCCACTACCACCACCGAAACCGAGTATAAAGTAGAACTACAATCCTATCGCATTGATGATGGTTATATTAGCTATAATGACCAAACACTCGATTTGCAGACCGAGTTGGCAGGCTTTAACCATCGAGGAAAAGGCGATTTCACCATGGATATTTTCAATTTAGATACCGATACCGAAATCGAATATTGGAGTTTGGACTATGGCGGCATCGCTTATCTGGATTCTGTAAATACAGAAATTGAAGCGATTGTAAAAGTAGATTTACCGCGCCAAAAATACGCGCTACGCGATAATAATATTGTCTTAAACCAATTAGAAGCCAATGCAAAAGGCTTCGTCCAATTGGATAATACAGGCGAAAATATCACGATGGATTTGGCATTCAATACGCCAAGCAATAAATTTAAAGATTTACTATCTATCCTTCCAAATGCCTATACCAAAGATTTCCGTTCGGTGAAAACGGACGGTACGTTCCAACTCGACGGCGTAGCAGAAGGCGTATACAATGCCACTACAGAAAGCTACCCTTCTTTGCTAGTGGATTTGCAGGTGAATGATGGCTATGTGAAATATCCAGATTTAGCAGTTCCGATTAAAGACTTGAATGTCAATATGAATGTCAATAAGCCTGAAGGCGATTTGGACGCAACCGTAGTGGACATCAAGAATTTTGCAATGCAAGTCGGTAGCGATCCTGTGGAAGGCTATCTCAAGTTAAAAACACCACTTTCTGACCCTGACATTGACACCCGCATCAATGCGAATTTGGATTTGGCGAATCTTTCCAAAGCCTATCCTATGGATGGGGTACGCGAATTAGCAGGGCGTTTGGTGACAGATATTAAAGCTAAAGCAAAGCAATCCGACATTGAAAGCGAAAACTATGCTGCTGTGGATATGCAGGGCAAAGTAGAAGCCCGCGACATGCTTTATGTAGCCGACGGCATGCCAAATATAGATGTAAAAAATGCCCTAGTCCAGCTATCGCCACAGTATACCGAAATCACGAATTTCGATGCGCGTTTGGGTAAGAGCGATATGGCAGCTTCGGGTAAAATTTTCAATCCCCTAGCCTATCTTTCACCGAAAGAAACCGTACGTGGAGAAATGCGAATTCGCTCCAATTACTTCAATGTAGATGAGTGGTTTGCAGAAGAGACAACGAGTAGCGTCCCAACTTCTGATGAACCACCTGTGCAAGAAGAGGTAGCAGACGAAATCAATTTTGACATTGATGCCGAAATGAAAAAAATTGATTACGATGTCTACAACCTCAGCGATTTGAGGGCAAAGGCACAAGTAACGATGAACGACTTACAGCTACGTGAGTTTTTCACTAAAGTAAATGGCAGCGATGTCAGCGCAACGGGACAAGCAAAAAATATCTACAATTTTGCTATGAATGAAGGCGTAATGTCGGGTAATTTTGACCTAATATCTAACACCTTCGACTTAGATAAATTGCTCTACCCAGAAGGCGTAGAAACCACCAACGAAAGCACCGAAACGACAAGCGAAGTAGGCGAAGCACCTGCCTTCCGCTACGATTTGGATATTACAGCAAAAGTTGACCAAATTATTTATTCGCCTTATGAGTTGAGCAACTTCACAACACGCGGCGAGGTGACAGAGAAGAAACTGACCCTCCAAAATTTCGATACCAAAATCAAGGATGGCGATATTAGTGGCGATGGCGTAATTACGGACTATATGGAATACGTTTTCGAGGCAGATACGGTGCGAGGAACGTTTAATTTAAATTCAAACTTCTTGAATTTGAATTCGATTCTGGCTAGTGAAGAATACACGCAAAACATAGGCGACGATACGCCCGAAACTGCCGAACCTGAAGATTTAGAAGCCTACATCCTCGACCCAAAATGGGATTTCAAAGTTAAAGGCAAGCTCAATCGGGTACTATACACCGATATAGATATGCGAAATATGACGGGCAACATTACCGTCAATCAAGGACGCTTACTTTTTGAAGATACCGAAGCAGCTATTCTAGGCGGCAAGATGTTGGTTACAGGCGGTTACGATACTTCCGACCCAGAAAAGCCGAATTTTGATATGAAGTTTGGCTTAGAAGAAGTCTCTTTCGCAGAGGCATTCAATACCTTTAACACCTTCAAAATACTCGCTCCTGTGGGGCAGTTTATTGATGGGAGATTGAATACCAATCTGCTTTTCTCTAGTGTGCTTGGGCAAGACATGATGCCTGACCTCATGACCATTGATGCAGATGGATTCATGGCAACGCTTAATGCGGTGGTTCGCGGATTTAAGCCGCTACAAAGCGTCGGAGAGAAACTACAAATTGACCTCTTTGATGATTTTGAAATTAAAGATACCAAAAACTGGTTCAAAGTAGAAGATGGCGTAGTAAGTATAGACGATATCACCCTCACGAAGGATGATATGACACTCAAAGTTAGCGGCAAGCATGGCTTGAATCAGGATATGGATTATAAGATTTTGGCGAATATTCCGAAGGAAAAACTTGGTAGTGCAGCCAATCGCGGCTTTAGCTTTCTAGAAGGCGAAGCTGCGAAGAAGGGACTGAATCTGAATACTGGAACGCATGTCAATCTAGAAATTAAACTGGGCGGTTCACTTACTGCACCACAAATTGGTATCGTGCCAATCGGTACAGAAACTAAAGACGGTTTCAAAACTGCCGTGACCGATAAAGCGGAAGAAGAAATAGCCGAAGTACGCGAAGAAGTAGAGGAAAAAGTGAACGACCGCATCGAAGAAGAAAAGGAAAAAATAGAAACCGTAGTCAATGAAACTGTAGACTCCGTGAAGAATGCAGCGAAAGACAAAGTAGAAGAAGTTGCAGGCGAAGTCGGCAAGGAAATCAATAAAAAAGCAGAAGAGGTCCTAGGCGACGAAGCACAAAAAATTAAAGATCGCTTGGAGCAATACAATCCATTCAAAAAGAAGAAAAAGAAGGATGGGAATGGGTAAGTTTATTGATGTACTGCTATATTGTTTTATTGATAGCCGAATATAAGCAATAAAACAGTATAGCAGTATATCATTAGATCACTTTATTATTTTTAAACAATTTTTTAAGGTAAGGTGGCATTTGAAAACGCTGCCCGTAAGTAGCCTCTAGCTCCTTAGCTCGCGCAAAAAAACGAGCTGGCTCATAGGACTTAATATACTGAATCACCCCGCCCTGGTAAGAGGGAAATCCCCAGCCATAAATACTACCCAAATTTGCCTCTGGAATCGTTTTTATCACTTTTTCATGTAAGCACCATCCTGCCTCAATCACTTGCGCGAACAAGAAGCGTTCGATAAGTTCTGTTCTATCATATTTTTTCTGAGTCGTTGGAAAATGCTCTACTAACTCATCCCACAGTTGCGGCTCCCCTTCTTCCGAGTAGTCATAAAAGCCTTTACGTTTATGCTTCCCAAAGCGTTCCAACTCTAGCATTTTACCTAAAACGTTCACCGCAGGATGCTGAATATACTTTGGCCCATAATGTTCGGCAGCCTGCTGCTCATAGCGCAACACAATCTTTAAACCCAAATCATCCGCAAACGACAATGCTCCTTGCGACATACTGGCTTGCTTACTGATATTTTCAATAAGGGCAGGAGAATACCCATCCAATAGCATATCTATCCCTTCCAAGATATAGGTATTTTGTACCCGCGCCACATAGAAGCCCCAATCATCTTTCACAATAATAGGCACTTTCCGAATGGCACGTACAAAATCGAAGGCACGTGCTACCGTTTCATCCGAAGTCTGTTTGCCTTTCACTATTTCCACCAAAGGCACGCGCTCCGCAGGTCGGAAAAAATGCAAGCCAATGAAGTTTTCAGGCGCGTTGGAAGATTCTGCCAATTGGCTAATTGGAATAGAAAGCGTATTGCTACCAATAAAGGAATACTCATCCATTTGCAGTTCGGCTTCTTTGGTGACTTTTTGTTTTAAGAGCGCGTTTTCAAATACGGCTTCAATCACCAAATCGCAGTCCGCAAAACCTGCCGCATTATCTGTGGTAGTAATGAGGGAAAGAATAGCTGTTTTTTCTTGTGGAATGATTTCTTGTAAGCGAATTTTTTCATCCAAATGGGCAGCCGTACGCTTTTTACCTTCCGCAGCGATGAGTTTAGATACATCTTTCAGCACCACTTCCAAACCACGTCGCGCACAACAGTAAGCAATACCTGAACCCATGTGTCCCGCGCCAATGATACCGACTTTTTTAGGGCGAAATTTACCAAAACCTTTCGGGCGACTCAAGCCATTCAAAATAACTGTATTATCTCCCCAAAAAGCTTGAATCATATTCTTTGTTTCCTGCCGACACACAATGTCTGTATAGTAACGACTCTCGATGCGCGTAGCCGTATCAAAATCTACTTTTGAACCTTCTGCTAATACATTCAAAATAGCATGTTGCGCAGGGAAATTTTTATAAGAACTCTTTACCAAGTCAATATTTAAACGGCGAATAAGAGCTGCCACCTCCGACTCCGCAGCCGTGCCGCTTGGAATACTGCCCCCTACTCTATCCCAGGGTCGTCGCCCTTCGGAAGCTTGTAGTAGCCAATCTTTTGCTCTACTCAATAGCTGTTTTTCGTCGCTCACTAGCTCGTCCACCATACCGAGGCTATAGGCTACTTGTGGGTTGTAGCGTCGCCCACTCGTTAGTATTTTGTAAGCGCGCTCAATACCCATCAGCCACATCAGGCGAATGATACTACCACCGCTTGGCATGAGTCCAAGTCCAACTTCGGTAAGCCCCAAACGCAGTTTCGGATTATCAATCACAATACGGTGGTGACAAGCCAAAGCCATCTCAAAGCCCAAGCCCATCGCATTGCCATTAATCGCTGCTACCACAGGTACTCCAGGATGTTCTAATGCCCGAAAAATACCTTTCAAGCGTTCCGTGAAATCAAATACTTCCTTTGGGTCACTTACTTGAGATATATAGTCCAACTCTCCTCCTTCCAAAAAATTGCTTTTGGCAGAAGTGATAATCACACCACGCAAAGTGCCTTTCGATTTTTCTTGCTGTAAATATTTCAATACAGGCAAAAAAGCATCAGCTATTTCGTGGTTAATAATATTTACGCCATTCTTACCCATATCTAGGACAAGTGTGGCAATATTCTCGGTATCTTTTCTGTATTTTATCATGCTAACTTATGCGTCAAATTCTTGCTCGAACATACATCTTTTTAAGCAAAAAGACTTTATAGCTGTTAGATATTTATAAGAACGAATTATTCTAGATTCAAAATTAATATGAAACTATCGCTTGGTTTTTCTCCTTGCCCCAATGATACCTTTATTTTCTATGCGATGCTACATGGAAAAGTAGATACGGAAGGCTTAGAGTTTGAAGTCCTTATGGCAGATGTGGAAGAACTCAATCAAAAAGCCTTTGCCAAAGCCTTAGACATTACGAAGTTGAGCTATCATGCCTTTGCCTATTTGCTGCATGATTATGTGCTCCTAGATGCAGGCAGTGCATTGGGAAATAATTGTGGACCACTACTCATTGCCAAGCAACAACTTACTGTGGCAGAATTGGAACAGGCCCATATTGCTATTCCAGGTAAATATACGACTGCCAACTTCCTATTCCGACTCGCCTACCCTAGCCTAGCCGATGGGCAAGAGATGTTATTTTCAGATATTGAAAGCGCGGTACTCCAAAATAAAGTAGATGCAGGCTTGATTATCCATGAAAATCGCTTCACCTACCAAGAAAAAGGCTTAGTAAAAATTCGAGATATGGGCGAATATTGGGAAGATACGTACCAAATGCCTATCCCCCTCGGCGGCATTGTAGCACAACGAAACCTAGCACTAGAAGTACAGCAAAAAATTAACCGCGTACTAAAGCGGAGCGTAGTATATGCACAAGAAAACCCTAGCGAAACCCTACCCTATGTCAGCCAATTTGCACAAGAGATGGATACTACTGTTATGCAGCAGCACATACAACTATATGTTAATCAATATACAAGAGATTTAGGCGAAAAAGGCAAAGCTGCCGTACGAACACTCTTTAAAGTAGCAGAAGAAAAAAATATTATTCCAAAATTCAATGGCAATATTTTTACAAATGAGTAGTTTAAAAATATAGATGAGTAAATAATAGCATCGTAAAAATACCATAAACTAAGTAATATAACTCCTCAACAAAGTTTCAATTGTCTTTCAAATATAAAAGTGATATATTGTTACGAAAATATTACGAACAGAGGCGATTCATATAAGTTGGTACACATTTCTAATTGCTTCTAACTAGCTGTTATCTCTGATAATAATTTCTTAGGAATGGTTTAAAAATTATGCTTTAGACCTTCCTTAGCAGTTTAAACTGTTTAGAATGAAACACATATTTTTACTCTCACTTTTGATCGTTCTTGCAATGCCTGCGTTTACACAAAACTGTGCAGGTACGATTGTAGAAGACAAAAAAATTGATAATATCCACATTCTACGCACCCAAGACCAAACGATGGTAGTACGTGGAAATTACAGTTACAATATAGCCCTCATGAATGACACGCGTGGCGTAGTGGCTAAAGTAATTTCTAAAGCAGGCGAACGCCTCAATAGAGGAGATGAAATCATCTTTATGGATGTCAATCAGGTACGTAAAGCCTACCGTTTCATAGAAGCTCCCAAAACAAATCGCTCCAGTGATACACCTATTTATGAGAATGTCCTCCAATTGGATTTATCCGCTGTACAATGGTTTGCTGGAACAGCTATCGGTACGCTTTACCTCAAAAATAATACCTCCAATCAAATGCGGAAATTGACCGTAGCGGCGGGTCGTCAGAATGAATTTCGGAATAAAGCACTTTGTTTCAGTAAAAAACTAGACCCAAACCTAGTAAGGGATATTGCTGTAGATGCAGATTTGCCTACACCTAGCGCAGGTGGTCCAATTAGTGCGACTTCATCTCTAAAAAAACGTCCAGTAAATGTAGAAGACTTAAGTGATGAGGAGTTGACCAAACTACAAAAGGAATTGGGACAAAAGAAGCGGCAGCTACAGGAAGAAATTCAGCTAGAAGAAAAGAAAGCGAATGAGATAAAAGGCCAAATTCAGGAAGAAGTAACGGCTGCTAGAGAAGAAGCTGCCAAGAAAAAGCAAGAATACGCACAAGAAGTATTGGATGCGCGTAAAAAATCGCAAGTAGAAATTGAAGAATCGCAAAAAGCAGTAGCCGCTTCCGTGCAAGAAGCCCGCGAAAAAGCGAATACAGAAATAGAAAAGATCAATCTTGATGTACAAGAACAGCGCGCAAAGGCAACCGAAGTCATTGAAAAAGCTAAGCTAGAATCAGCAGAAGAAGTAGCTGCCGCACGGGAAGCTGCCGCAAAGGAAATCAAATCCGTAAAAGAAAAATTAGAACAAGCAAAAGTAGAATACACCGACGAAATTGCCAGCGCGCGCGAGAACTCGACGGCTGAACTAACACGCATTCGAGAAGAAACTGCAAATTCAATTCAAGAAGCGCGCGAAAAAGCAAAAACCGAAAAAAATAGAACGGCAGAAGAAGTAGTAAGCACTAAAAAAACAGCTTCAGAGCAAATTCTGCAAGTAAAAGAAGAAACCGCAGAACAAGTAGCACAAGTACGCGAGAATGCTGTTTTGGAAAAAGAAAAAATAGCCCTCGACCTTGCCGAATCGCGTAGAAAAGCAGCAGAAGAAAAGGCATTGCTACAAGAATCGAGTGCGGCAGAGATGGCGGAAATTCGGGAAAATGTAGCGCGTCAAAAACAAGATGCGGCTGTAGAAGTAGCAGAAAATAAAAAGCGAGCAGCGGAGGAAGTAAGCGTCATCAAGCAACAGGTAGCAAGCGAACGCGAAACAGCACAGCAAGACGTGGCAGCTACCAAAGCCGCTGCTGAAGATGAAAAAGCAGCAACTGCAAGCGAAGTAGCATCAGCGAAGGAAAAGGCAGCAACTGCCATACAGCAAATCAATGCGGAAGAAGCAGAAAAAGTAGCAGAAGCCAAGCAAAAGGCAGAAGACGAACGCCAAAAAATTGCAACGGAAGTCACTACAACGAAAGAAAAGGCAAGTGCCGAAATCAAGCGAATTCAGGATGAACTAGCAAAAGCAATTGCAGACGCAAAAGCAAAAGAAGAAGAAATTCGGAAGAAAAACGCAGACGAAGTAGCAGCAGCACGAACACGTGCACAAGAGGAAGTAAGCAAAGCAAAGGAAGATGCCAACACCACTATTCAAACGGCAAAGAAAAATGCGGATGAAGCTAAAACAGAATATGCAAGTTCTGTAGCCAACACGAAGCAAACTGCCGAAGAACGCATTAAAGCCATACAAGCAGAAGCTGCAAAAGCAATAGCAGATGCGGAACAAAAGGAAAAAGACGCACAAAAGCTTTCGGCGGAAGAAGCTATAGCTGCCCGCGAAAAAGCAGCAGAGGAGGTGAAAAAAGCACGAACTACTGCCGCACAAGAAATTGCAACTGCTAAAGAGCAAGCTGCCCTTGCCAAGCAAGAATCCGCAAATGCTGCAGCCGAAGCAAAGCGCAATGCAGCAGAAACTATCGCACAGGTACAGCAAGAAGAAGCAAAAGCCGTACAAGCCGCTAAAGAAAAAGCAGCAAATGAACGCCAAGCCCTAGCAGGCGATGTAGCAGAAGCAAAAGAAACGGCAGCAAAGGAAATCAAAGCAACTAGAGAGCAACATGCGCAAGAAATGAAAACGCTGCAGGAGGATGCAGCCAAGCAACGCGAAGCCGTCACCCTAGCCACACTCAAAGCTCGCGAAGAAGCGGCAGCAGCCATCGCTGAAGCAAAGGAACAATCGGCTAATGAAGTAGCCGCTACCAAGAAGCAAGCGAGTGAAGAAATAGCGCAAGCCGTACAAGATGCGAATACACGTAAGGCGGACTTACAGGAAGAAATGAAAACTGCCGAAGCCAACGCCCGCGACGAAATAGCACAGGCTAAAAAGCGTTCAGCCGATGAAATTGCTTTAATTCTACAAGATAATAAAGAGAAAAAAGCGCAATATAATCAAGAGGCAGAAGAAGCACGTAAAGCTTCTATCGAGGAAGTGAATAAGGTGAAAAAGGAAAGCTCGGATGAAATTTATGCAGCCAAGCAACAAGCAAAAGAGCAAATCACAAAAGTGAAAAATGATACGGCTACACAAATTGCAGAAGAGCGAAAGAAACTCGAAGATATGCAACGCCAACTCAAGGAAGTGGAAGCACAATTAGCTGCTAAAAAAGCAGAATTAGGTAGCGGAAATTAAGAAGAATAAATTCAACATAAACTAGAAAAGCCGCTTGATTGTAATGTAATCAAGCGGCTTTTCTAGTTTAAAAGGCATTATCCAGCCAATAGTCAATCTACTCATCCAAGTTAATCACAAAGCCTTTCACACTATGCTTATTTCTTAGATTTTTCTTGTAATTTTCAGCAGCAGCTTGGTTATCAAAATTACCCAAAACCACCTTATATACAGGCTGTCCATTTTTACCTGGTTCCGACTTTACAAAGATTTCATCGAACCACTTTCCTTGAAGCTGTGCCACTTTATTCATTACATTATCATAACTTGCAAAGCTCGCTACTTGCACCCCAAAACCGCGACTTTTAGGCTTATTGATCTGAATTTGATATAAGCCATATTTGTTGTAGCTTTTTGCAGTGCGGTTATCAATGCTGCTATCAAATGCTTTTGCCTTAGTAGTACTCGGTTTTGTACTAGTTTTTCTCGGTACTGGCTTATCCTTTGGTACATTATTATCCACATAAGTACTAGGACGCTTCGTAGATGCCGGTTTGCTAGGCTGTGGTTTCGGCTTAGTAGTCGTGCCACCACTCTTCGTGCTTGTATCCGCCGTTGTAGGCGCGCTAGGTGCACCATCCGCTACATCCACGCGTACTTGTGCTGTACCCGCTCGAATCAAGTCCAACTGCTCTGCTGCTGCTCGTGATAAATCTACTACTCGCCCTTTGATGAATGGCCCACGATCATTTACACGTACTCGAACGGATTTCTTATTATCTAAACGCGTAATTTTAAGCGTAGTCCCAAATGGATAAGAATTGTGCGCGCACGTAAATTTAGTCTTATCATAAGCCTCTCCACTTGCTGTAGAGATACCCTCGAAGCTATCTGCATAGTAAGAAGCCAAGCCAAACTCTTGCGCTGTTAAAAGTGTACTTAGCAATAGGAAAAATCCACCAATAATTGCTCTCATAATTTTTTTCTATTTAGGATTTAGGGAATAGGTAAGCTACTCCCTTAAAGGATTTTCTTAAAAAATCAAGTAGCTAAAAAATAGTACTTTATTTACAACTTGTTGATTTGTTTATATGGTTATTTGTTTATTGAAAGTCTAGATAACCAAATCAACAAATCACCATATAAACAGAAATGTATAAAGTAGTACTACTTTAGGCTTCTGTTTTCTTTTTTAAGAAAGCCCTTTTAAGATTTGTAAAAATATATTTTCTAGAAATTGAAACGTCAATTGCCAAATGTATGTTATTGTAAAGTAACAAACAACGAAAATTGAGCAAATGGTGGATAAAATCAAGCAAATTGTCGTTTTTCGCGTTCAAAGACAAGCTTTTGTGTAAACGAAAGGTGTTTGATTTTTGTACTTTTGCGTCCTATTAAATTAATTATGAGCAAACATGGTAGAGTGCTAGTGGCGATGAGTGGCGGTATAGATAGTACCGTAACCGCCATGATGATGCACGAACAAGGCTACGAAGTAGTGGGTATCACTATGAAAACATGGGATTATGCCACATCGGGCGGCTCTAAGAAAGAGACGGGTTGTTGTAGTTTAGACTCTATCAACGATGCGCGAGAGGTAGCCGTAAACTTTGGCTTTCATCATTTCATAGTGGATATTCGTAACGAATTTGGAGACTATGTGATTGATAATTTCGTAAGCGAATATATGGCAGGCCGCACACCCAATCCTTGTGTGTTGTGCAATACCCATATCAAATGGAGTGCCTTGCTGAAACGGGCCGATGCCTTAGATTGTGAATTTATCGCTACGGGGCATTACGCTCAAATCAATGACTTAGACGGAAGAAAATATATCTCTCGTTCCGCTGATTCCAATAAAGATCAGTCTTATGTATTGTGGGGCTTAAGTCAAGAATGTATGCAGCGCAGCAAATTTCCACTTGGCCCATACACCAAGCCTGAAGTACGCCAAATGGCTTATGATTTTGGCTACGAAGAACTCTCTAAAAAAGCAGAAAGTTTCGAGATTTGCTTTGTGCCAGATAATGACTATCGCTCGTTCTTGCGGAGGCGTGTAGATGGTTTAGATAAGCAAGTAGCAGGAGGGAGTTTTGTAAATAAATCAGGAGAAGTCTTAGGCGAACATCAAGGCTATCCCTTCTATACCATCGGACAACGTCGTGGCTTGGGTAAAGCTTTTGGCGAACCTATGTTTGTGACGGAAATTCGACCTGACACAAATACGGTAGTCTTGGGACGCGTAGATGAACTCATCAAAAACGGCACAGATGTAGCGCAGGTCAATTTGATGAAATATGCTGAATTGCCTGACGATTTTGAAGCCGTGACGAAAGTGCGCTACCGCGATAATGGTACATTGAGTACCCTCACGCAACAAGGCGACAAAGTCCGCGTTGAATTTTTAGCGAACGTAAAAGGTGTCGCGCCTGGTCAATCTGCCGTCTTTTACGAGGGCGATGACGTAGTAGGTGGCGGTATTATTTATGGAAGCTTCTAAATAATTGAAAATTGAAAATGGAAAATTAAAAATGTCTA
>JAHDCQ010000065.1 GCA_020629845.1 Saprospiraceae bacterium
CAACTTTATTTATTCCGCGTTCCTAATTATTCACGCATTCAATATTCTTTCATTCACTCATTGAGTATCTATATTCTACTTCTTCTTTCTACGTTTCGGATTTGCTTTCCCTGGCTTACGCTTCGATTGCGTAGGTTGGGTTGTTGCTTCCACTTTGGTCGACTTTTCGCGCGGAATTTGTGCTTCTGCCAATTGCATTTCTTGCATACGCTGATACCCTCGGAAACCAAAAAATCCAAGTAAGCCCAATACAATCAGCAAAGAAGTGATAAGCGTAATGGTACGTCCCGTATAGTAGGTTTGTGGCTCAAATTTGAACTCTATCGTATGCTCACCACTTGGTATACGCATAGCTCGCAGAATGTAGTTTGCGCGTATGTGTTCGGCAGGTGAGCCATCTATGTATGCTTGCCAACCTTTGTTTGGCCCATACCACACTTCGGAGAAGATAGCCAATTGCTCACTACTCGAATTGCTCTTATAGGTCAAGTGATTTGGTTCGTAGCTGGTCAAGTTTATCGAGCCATTTGGTGATGGATCGAAGCCGCTGATATAGTCACCGAACTCTTGGTGGATAACCGCTTGAGTTCCTGCATTAAAACTACCGCCTAGACCATCTATTTCTGCATTTGCGTCTGCTACAAGATTTAAGGTATCGACAAACCAAGCTGTGCCGAGTGCTGCTGGATTTTGCTGTACTTGTTCTTGCCCCTGCTGCCCACCTATCAGATATTTGACATTGAACATATTGAGGGCTTGCGGATTATTTTGGTTAAAGTGACGGTCAATCATATCTTGAATACGTTGCAATTTCGCTGCATGATAACCTCCAATAGAACTGTGGAAAAATGATGCTTTTGCAGACTCAAAAGGATAACCTTGACTATAATCCATTACACGATACATCCCTCTGTTTTCCTCCTGACTCATAATTTGCGTATCAACAGCACGTGGTTGGAAGGCTGCTTCATAGTTACGTTTTGCCACAAAATCTTCTGACCCTAGATAGCGTTTGCCTACCGTCCAAAGGTCGAATAAAGAAAGCACACCGATACCCGCTAATAGTACCACTAACTTCACTTTATCTTGTAAATACGCCCAAATCAATCCACCTGAAAGCAAAATCAAGATTAAGGAACGGAAAGAGTCACTACGCATCAGTGCTTGACGATCTTGAATAATCGCATCTACGCTATAACCTGCTTGTGCTAAACGCTCATCGCCTGCATTGGAAAATTCAAAAAACGAGCCACCCATCAAAGCAAAAAACAAGCACAAACCGCCCATAATACCAAGTGCGATATAGAGTTTTTGGAGTGCTTCTTTTTTATCAATATTGCCCCGAATTAACTCTGATAAACCCATGATACCAAGCAAAGGAATTAGCATAGCTGTAACACTAAGTACGGAGTTTGGCGTTCGGAACTTATTGTAAAGCGGTACATAATTGAAGAAAAATTCATTGAATCCTTCTAGATTTTTCCCCATAGAAAGCAGAAATGTAAGTAATACGCCTAATGCTAACCACCACTTCTCTGGTCCTTTCACTATCATCATTCCATAGATGAAAAGGAAGAAAATAATCGCACCAAAATAAATTGGGCCACTCGTGCCAGGTAATGCGCCCCAATAGAGCGGTGCACGGAAATTGTTCCCCAATTGCGCGCCTTTCTTGCGTAAATCTTTATAAATCGCGGCGTTTTTACTAACTTTTTCGCCAGAACCACCGCCTGCTACGCCTGGTATAAAGGACGAAAACAAATCTATCGTACCATTACTCCAGCCCATTGCATAATCCCAAGCCAAGCCGTCGGTTTCGCTGCTACTTTGTACATCTTGTACGTTGGTAACAGCTTCCGTTTTTAGAATGGGTTCACCGCGCATAGTGTCTTTGGAGTATTCATAAGTCGTCCAAAGATTGACGGCTGAAGAGGCTAAGGCGATCAAAGCTGCGGCTACCAATACGCCTGTTCCTTTTGCAAAATGGGTAATTTCTCCATTTCGTGTATCGTGGATGAGGCGCGCAACGCCATAAATCAGAAGCGTTAGTCCAAAGTAATAGGTCATTTGGACGTGGTTCGCAAAAATATTCAGTCCCAAACCTGCAGCAAATAAAATACCTCCTGCCAGATATTGCTTACGGTAAGCCAAAATCACGCCTGCCGCCACCATTGGTAGGTACGCAATAGCGTGTACTTTAGTCATGTGTCCCGCCTCGTAGAGGACGAGATTATTCGTCGTTAATCCAAAAGTAACTGCTCCTATTGCACCGAGCCAGGGATTAATACCCAATGCCAACATCAAAATGTAGAAGCTCAACATCGCTAGAAAAAATATACCAATGGGATGATTGATATAAAACTTCAAGCCTCTATCTACATACCACAGCAAATTACTTTGGCGATTGACTTCGATTTGGTAGGTCGGCATACCACCGAACATGGCGTTTGTCCAAAGGGGATTTTCGCCTGTTTCTTTCACAAAGTCGCGGGTTTCTTGTGCCATTCCGCGATACTTGATAATATCGCCCTGCTGCACCACTTTACCCTGCAATTGCGGCATGAAATAGAACGCGCAAATCGCTAAAAAACTGGCTATAATGATTAGGTGTGGAAGTATTCTTTTTAGCATTGTCTGTTAATTTGTCTTTGGCTTTTGGTCTTTAGTCTTTAGTACTTCCAAAGACTAAAGACCAAAAGCTTGCAAAGCAGGCGTACCAAAGACCTAGTTTTGCCCCAAAATTACGTCTATTAGTTGTCTTTTTTCAGTTTGTTGGAAAAGAATGCCATAAAGCGTTTGGATAAGCGGGAAGTTTAAGCCGCGTACTTGTGCTAGTTCTTGGCAGATTTTTAGCGTCCGAATCCCTTCTGGCACTTCTTGCGTATCGGCTAGAATAGTATCGTAGCTTTCGCCTTGCCCCAATCGGAAACCAAAGGTATAATTTCTACTCTTACTGCTTGTAGTCGTTGCTATTAAGTCGCCAATACCAGCTACTTCTAGGAAAATTTCTTGCTTCGCGCCTACGGTAGTGCCAAACTGTATCATCTCCTTTAGCCCTTGATTGATATAAACGGCTTGGATGTTTTTTCCTAAACCCAATCCCTTCAACATGCCCGAACCAATCGCTACAATATTTTTCAACGCACCTGCAATTTCTGCCCCGCGCATATCGTAGGAGCTAAATACGTGAAAATCTTTACTAGACAATACTTTTTTTCCTGCTGCTATTACTTCATTGAATGGACTACTGATAACCGTGGCGGTGGGCTGTCCCTCTATGATTTCAGTGGCCAAATTTGGCCCTGCCAAGCAACCGATACGCGCCACATTCGTCTCTTGCTGAATAACTTCACTCATAGAATGCACCCGATTATTGGGATTATCGCCATGCACATCGAAGCCTTTTGTACCATGAATCAGCAAATGATAAGGGCGCAAATAAGGCGAAAAGGAACGCATCGCATCCCGAAAACCTTCTGATGAAATAATGGGAAAAATCAGGGTACAAGCTTCTGTAAAAGAAGCTATATCGTTCGTAGCATGTATATTTTCCCCCAATGCTACCCCTTTAAAAGCTTGTCGTGTATTAATTTCCTCTGCTACTTCGGGCTTGCGGCTATATATTAGTACTTCCGCATTAATCGCTAAGAGGCGTGTAATGGCCATACCAAAACTACCCGTTCCTATAACTCCTACTTGCATTTTTTTTAGAGATGTGAGATGTGAGACTTCTTTAATTTTCTACGAAAATTTCATCTCACATCTGTAAATCTAACTAATTCGTTGCTTGTCTATTAAATTCTGCATCTAGTACCTGCAAATCTGCTTGCACGATAGCTAGTACTTCTCTAGGGTCATTTTTTTGTGCATTATAGCCGACCAGCCAATAATTAGTGCTTGCACTTATCGGATTGATGACACGCATACCATACTTACGATACTTACGCGCCCAAACATAGATGTCTACATTATCATGCACCCGCACCCGCATCTGATTGGCAACAATATGGGCAGGCAAGTCGGATACATTGCTGCCACCATCATTGCGTAATTGCCAATCGGTGGCATTAGCGATTTGTTCTAAAGCCGCTTGCACATTCATTACTTTTTCAGGGCGGCCGTCTTTACCAATAATTTTCTTAGTTAATCCATCTTCATGATAAACAATGGTAACGGTTT
Source organism: Saprospiraceae bacterium (assembly GCA_020629845.1). GTDB lineage: Bacteria > Bacteroidota > Bacteroidia > Chitinophagales > Saprospiraceae > JAAUTG01. Next base: position 4,180 of record JAHDCQ010000065.1, read on the forward strand.
GTAAGTCTGGAAGGCGACCTCTATACGCATCTTTGAATTCCCAAAGTTTAGCAGCTTCAAGTGTCGTTTTCAAATCTTTTAAGTCTCCATCACTCATTTTTCGGATGTATAATCCTTGTCGCGTATGCTGTTTGCCTTCATAAGTGGCGATACCATTATCATACACAATCATGTTGAAGACAGGACATTGCCCGAAACATGGCCCTTTGCCTAATTCCGCAAGGGGCGTTAATTTTTCTAAATTGGTACTGGCTAAATTATTGCCAGAAGAGAATACGCCTGATGTGCCACAAGACGTAAGCATAGCCAAAAAGCACACCATTAACAGTCCTTGAACTATTTGTTTCATAAGCTATTATTTCAGGATAATAAATCGTTTTGTCCATTGTCGCTCCTTATTTGGCACGACTATGGTATAAACGCCTGTTGGAAACGCTTGGGTATTCAAACAGGCGATATTGGAGGCCAAAGTTAGACTTTGTTCTAATTTTCCTATGCTATTGTAGATAAAAACTGTATTTGGAAAGCGAATATCAGAAGGAAATTCGAGCCAAATCTTATCATAAGCAGGGTTTGGGTAAATTTTCATTAGCTGCTCGATAGGTGTTTTTTCAACAGCAACACTCGTATTACAGCCTTCACTCGTCAAAAGACCTGCTCGAAATTCGTTAAGCGTTGCCCACATCAGGGCTTTTTGTTGCTCGGTGAACATAGCCATGCAAGCATCATCGCTATAATTCAAGAAGTTCATATACATATCGCTATTGCCACATGAAAGCATCGGAGAATTAGGGCATTCATTCGCATAAGTCTCGGATTGTGGCGGAGTATCTTCCAACCCATCATCGGTGCTGCAAGAGCGTTCACTTCCCCAAAGATGCTGTAAGCCAAAGTAATGTCCTAGCTCATGCGTGGCGGTTCTGCCTAAGTGATAAGGTGCATTTTCGGCAGCAATTCCAAGCGTACCAAACGCCCGATAATCAATGATTAAGCCTTGCTCTTCGGTGGGCAGTTCATCAGGATTGGTGGCTTGTCCTAGTATGCCGTCGCCACGTTTAGCAACCCAAAAGTTGAGGTAGCGTTCGGTGTCCCAAGCATCTGTACCACCGCGAGTAGCATATTTTAGGCGGGCTTCATTCGAGCCGATATTTGAAATGCTGGTAAATACGCGCTCGATACCATTCGTTGTATTTCCGCGTGGGTCGGTAGTAGCTAGGCAAAACTCAAATTCCACATTCGCTAATCTATCGCTGAAATTGCTTGGCACCGTCCCTACTTCGCCATTTTGGGCTTGAAAATCCTGATTTAGGACTTCTATTTGGGACAAAATCTGCTCGTCGGAGATGTTTTCCTCTTCTTTATTCCAAACGACATGCACCACTACGGGGATAGTGATAAGGGAACGGGATTGAAGCGAATACGTGTGCTTTTCGAGTAGATATTGGATTTTTGTTTGGGAAAATACTGTTTTAGGAGGCTGGCAGCGGCTTTGTGCTATTAGTGAATTTGCAAAAAAAAGAATACTAATCAGCATATATAGGCAAACTTGAAGTTGCCTATATATTTTCATCCATTTCCTGAAGTACCTTTTTAGCATATCATCTACAAATTGCGACTTACTTTACAAGCCCTTCAAACAACCAATCGGCTACCAACTGTCGGTTGCGCTCTATCACGATGCGTTGTTGGTCGCGTTCGTGGCTAATATTCCCTAATTCGATATAAACAGCAGGAGCTTTCACCTCACGAAGCATATGCAAATCGCGAGCAGATACCGTGCCATAATACTCGCCACTTTTGCGGTATTTTTTGTACTTACGGCGCATGACTTTTTGTAGTTGCAAAGCGACTTTTTTGCCTTTGGCATCTTCGCCATGATGGTAGAAAAATACATCAATGGGCTGCCCCTTCGTACGAGAATCTACATGAAACATAATGGCTAATTGGTCTTTCACGCCACGCCATTTGTTCTTTTTGTACAAATCATTCACGATACCTGAACGTTGGAAAAGCCGCGTTTTGTGTCCGCTCGACATCTTTACATTGCCCCAAAGGACTTCGTCCTTATCGCACCTCAAGTATTTTTCAGAACGAATGCCATCATTAGGGTCACGCAAAATCATATAGGCTACCGCGCCATGTGCTACCAAATTGCGACACAGGCGCAGGGCTACATCATAAGCATACTCATCTTCGCAAAGTTCGCGCCCTGCACGTGTACCTACTGCACCTGGGTCAGGGCCACCGTGTCCGCCTACAATATAAAAAACCTTGCCTGCCAATTTGCTACTTTGCAAAGGCGTGTAGGCATGGTCTTTCCCAAAAATCGCAAACGTCCGATTGCCAGCAGGTTTGCTTGGCTGCTTTGTTTCTTTAATAATAGGTTCTTCTTCCTCTTCTTCTGGGGCTTTTTCTACCATGCTTGGCGTTTTGTCTTCGACTTTTTCTTTTGGTTTTTCGGCAATTTTGGGTGCTGCTTCAGCATCGGTTACTTTAGGCAAATCGGGTTCTTCGCAATTCAATTCATGGTAAGGCACCCACAGCACTTTACTATCTTCATACGTTTTTTGCCGCAAACCATCGGCTAGGATTTTATAATTATAATCCCGAATGCGTACCGCTCTGTCCCAATCATCATCGCCGATAGTGGAGCGGATGCTTTTGCCATTATATTTATAAATCAATACTGGAATGTAATACTCCTTGCCGCGTTGCAATTTGGATTTTTTGTTCAATTTATTCAGTAAATAAAATTGATCAAAATTGCATTGATGAAAATTCAGGCGATAGCGTCCCATTAAGGAATAAATACCTTCGCCTGCTTGCGCTTTCACTTTGTGATAGCGCGGTGTTTCTGCTTGTAATTGCAGCACCAATAATAAAGTACAAACTGTGCCAAGTATCTTAGCTATCATTTCGCAAAATGATTTTAGATTTGCGGTCTAATCGGTTTATTAATCCTAGACCGACAAAATACATCCATGAATTTAGTCAAAGAAATACTTTTTTTATTACAAAAAGAATTTTTGCTAGAATGGAAGCAAAAATACGCGCTTAGTGGGATATTATTATACGTCTGTGCGACGGTCTTTATTATTTATCTCGCTGCTTTGGAGATGGAAGCAGGCGTTTGGAATACCCTTTTTTGGATTATTGTGGTGTTTGCTTCTGTAAATGGCGTGGCGAAAAGTTTTGTGCAAGAAAATAGCAATCGGCAACTGTATTATTACCAATTGGTGAGTCCTGTGGCGGTTATTATCTCTAAAATTCTCTACAATACGCTACTCCTTTGGATATTAAGCGGCTTGGCTTATGGCATGTTTTCGCTCTTCAACCCTAGTCCTGTGGAGTATGGTGATAAGTTTTTCATAGCGGTGCTGCTTGGAGGCATGGGCTTTGCCATTACGCTTACTTTTGTTTCCGCTATTGCTTCCAAAGCCAGCAATGGTGCGACTTTGATGGCAATTTTAGGCTTTCCAGTGCTATTGCCTATTCTTATTGCAGTCTTGAAAATATCACGTAACGCGCTTGTATTAAGTATGGGAAGCGTGGCGGGGAGTATTAATATGTTAATTGCAATAGATTTACTTTTACTTGCGCTGGCAATTGCACTTTTCCCTTACCTTTGGCGCGAATAATTTCTGATGGGTATTAGGTATTAAGTATTAGGTATTAAGTACAGCTTAGAATTGTATTGAAATATACCTAATACTTAATACCTAATATCTAATACTTACAGATAAGAGCATGCATCCAATCTGGAAAATATTAGGCGTTTCGCTGATTATGTACTCGCTGATTGCGGGAATGTTAGTGCCTCTGAAACCTGGCATCAGTAGTGTACATCCTACGAGTGTGCATACGGGTGAATATGTACAAATGTTGGTAGAAGGCTATAACAGCCACTACAAGGAAGCGGAATCAAGTATGCGAGCGTGGCTAAAAATAGATAGCCTGCATTCCTTCGAGCCAAAATTAATACAAGTACGTGATGATAGGCATTTGACCCTAAGTTTTCAAATGCCCTCTTATATGCCTAGTGATAAAAAAGTACATGAATGCGCCTTGATTATTGATAATGAAGTAGATGGCACTTCGGTATTGCCAAGTGCTGTATTCATTACGCAAAAAGGCAAAGTCCCCAATCGTGACGGGCAGCCGTGGAAACAAGATGCTATCCAAAATTTACATCAAAAGGAAGGTATTACATTCCCTTTCCGAAATTTATTACAGGAAACTATTCGCAATACCTACTATCATGTGTCGCTTTGGTTCGCTTTGCTTTTCCTACTTGTAGCAGCTAATGTACATGGCATTCAATATCTACGTACCTCCGATTTGAAACACGATATAAAGTCTGCCGCTTATACGCAAGTGGCTTTACTATTCGGAATTTTAGGGCTAGTAACGGGTATGATGTGGGCGCAACACACTTGGGGAGCAGCTTGGAGCAACGACCCGAAGCAAGTCGGCACGGCTATCGCGCTACTGATTTATGCTGCCTATTTTGTGCTGCGTGGCTCATTCGATGATGAAGAACGACGAGCTAGAATCAGCGCGCCTTATAGCATTTTTGCTTTTGTTGCCTTTTTGCTCCTTATATATATGTACCCTCGTATGGTGGATAGTCTGCATCCTGGTAATGGTGGCAACCCTGCTTTTGGTGGTGAAGATTTGGATAATACCATGCGCATGATTTTTTACCCTGCCATTATTGGATGGATTTTATTTGGTTTCTGGATGGCGAATATTGCAGGGCGCATTGGCATACTACGCGATAGCTTATTAGATATGAGTGATGAGTGATGAGTTTTTATAAGAATAAATGATACATGCAAGGTTTAAAGATAGGCTTATTTGGGGTTGGGCATTTGGGGAAAATACATCTGAAATGTATCCAAATGCAGCCAGAAATATATGAATTGCTTGGGTTTTATGATCCTGATGATGCCAATGCTTCGAAGGTAGCGCAGGAGTTTGGAGTGCAACGTTTTGAGGATATAGACAGTCTATTACAAGTGATAGATGTTGCTGATATTGTCACGCCTACCACTACGCATTTTGAATTGGCGAAGCGCGCCATTGAGCAAGGAAAGCATATTTTTATTGAAAAACCTGTGACACATACGGTCGAAGAAGCACAGCAACTGCAAGCTTTGGTAGCAGCTAGTGAGGTAAAAGCACAGGTGGGACATGTGGAGCGGTTTAATCCTGCTTTTTTGGCGATGAACGAGCAGTTGGCAAATCCTATGTTCGTGGAAGCGCATCGCTTGGCAAATTTTAACCCAAGAGGTACAGATGTTTCGGTAGTACTAGACTTAATGATACATGATTTAGATATTTTGCTTCATCTTATTCCGTCCAAAGTCGCAAAAGTAAGCGCGAGCGGCGTGGCGGTACTGAGCGAAACACCCGATATTGCCAATGCGCGTATTGAGTTCGAGAATGGCTGTGTGGCGAACCTTACGGCAAGTCGAATTTCGATGAAACAGGTGCGAAAAATGCGACTCTTCCAAAAAGATGCCTACATTAGCCTTGATTTTCTGACGAAGAAAGCCCAAGTAGTGCAATTGCATACGCAAGAGGCGGCAGCGTTGGAAGGAGCTTTGGCGTTTGATACTATGACAGGCAAAAAGTGGATTAGTATTCAAGAACCAAGCATCGAAGCCGTAAATGCTATTAAGCTAGAATTGCAGACCTTTGCCGAAAGTATCTTAACGAATACTACGCCAAAGGTATCACTACAAGATGGCTACCAAGCCTTAGAGTTAGCACATAGAATTATTGAGGATATTAAGCAACGTACAGCAGCCGTTTTGTAAGTATTCAATGAGTGAATTGTGAATGAGTGAATAATTCTAAACTTCATCAACTCATTGAGTATTCACGCTGTTTGGGTATAAAAAAATGTTTCTCAAAGCTATATAAAAATCACTTTTACGCACTCATATGACGAACAACAGATACTGGAAACTTGGAGCATGGATGTGTATAGTCGGGCTAATGGCAGCCTGCGAAATTATAAACCCAGAAGAGTCCATTCCTGCCTACATTCATATTGAACCTTTTGAAGTCACTACGGCACTCACACAAGGAAGCACTTCTTCTAAAATAACCGAAGCTTGGCTGACGGTAGATGGTGATTTTTTGGGTGCTTATAGTTTGCCTGCTGATATTCCTGTTTTAAAAGAAGGAGAAGTAGAGCTTCGTATAGAAGCAGGCATCAAGGATAATGGCATTACTGCTACCCCCGAAATTTATCCGTTTTACATGCCTTATATTACACAAGCCACCTTAAAACCAGCAGAAAGTATTGACATCCTACCGCGAGCTGTTTATAGAAACGGCATTGATTTCGCTATGTTGGAGGACTTTGAGCAGCCCCCTTACTTTTTCACACAGGATATTGATGGCAATTTAAATACCAGAGTCACTCCATCCAGTGAAGATGTATTTGAGGGAAGCAGAAGTGGAAAAATTACCCTTACGCCTGAAAATAACATCATAGAAGTAGCTACAGACTTCGCGCGCCCATTCAAAGAGGTAAATAAAGACGGAATCTATGTATATTTGGAGCTGAATTACAAAACCGATACTCAAATTGCTTTTGGACTTATTGGCAACCATAGTGGCAATCAATTACCAGAAGTATTCTACCAACCCATCTTATTTCCTAAGGAGGAGTGGAATAAAATTTACTTAAATCTTTCAGAAGTCGTCTTTAGTTTAGATGCAGAAACCTATCAGGTAGCCATATTAGCACAGCTTCCTGCAGAAATGGAAGAAGCCCATATTTGGCTTGACAATGTAAAGCTTATTCATTTTTAAAGCTGTCATTTATGATGTTCTTTGATAATTTTGATAGTCAAAGAAGCATTTATTATTGCCAATGCTACAAAAACGCATATTAAACGAACAGAATACGAACCCAATGCAGCAAGTCACAACAAACATAAAGTACAATAAAACAGCAGCTTCCACCAGGACTGCATTAGAAGCAGCTCAAAATAGCACAACCAAGCAACGGAGGTGGGACACCTTTATGTATCAAGTAGCCGACTTCTTGGCGGCTATGGCAGCTTGGGCCTGCTTTTTTATGTACCGAAAACAACTAGAAGGTGCAAATCTAGATGCTAGTATTCTCCAAGATGAAAATTTTTGGTATGGCATCATGCTTGTACCCACAGGCTGGATTATGGTGTATGCCATATTCGACCGCTATAAGGACATCTATCGCTTATCGCGTATGGCGACCCTGACACGTACGCTATTTTTGAGCTTCTTCGGGGTATTATTTTTGTTTTTTACCCTTATTTTAGACGATATAGTAAGTGGCTATCAGACCTATTACTCTTCCTTTATCGCACTTTTCTTATTCCATTTTTTATTTACAACTATCGTACGTATGTCGCTACTCACGCGCGCTAGTCGGCGGCTAAAAAGCGGCTTAATCACCTACAACACCCTTATTATTGGAGGTAATAAAAATGCATCTGACCTCTACATTGACCTGATGACACAGCGCAAAGGTTCAGGGCATAACTTCATTGGCTTCATTGATATGAATGGCAAAAGCAGTAATGCACTCGGTGAATTTTTACCATCGCTGGGCAAAATTAACCGCATTGAATCCGTCATTCGGCAATATGACATCGAGGAAGTTATCATCGCCATAGAAACCTCTGAGCATAATCGCCTTAGTGACATTCTGAATGTCCTATTCGACTATGGTGAACGTATCCTCGTAAAAATCATCCCTGATATGTATGACATCATGCTCGGAACGGTGAAGATGAACCACCTCTACGGTGCTGTACTAATAGAAATAGAGCAAGAATTGATGCCGAAGTGGCAACATCTCGTGAAACGCAGCTTGGATGTCTGTGCCTCCTCCATCATGTTGCTATTGCTCTCCCCTTTATACGCCTACACCGCCCTGCGCGTAAAAATGTCATCGCCTGGCCCGATTTTCTTCTTCCAAGAGCGAATCGGTATTAATGGCAAGCCATTTAATATCATCAAATTTCGCTCCATGTATATGGATGCCGAAAAACGCGGGCCGCAACTCTCCTACGATGGCGATGCACGCTGTACCACTTGGGGCGCATTTATGCGAAAATATCGCTTAGATGAACTGCCTCAATTTTGGAATGTTTTGAAAGGCGAAATGTCGCTCGTAGGGCCACGTCCAGAACGACAATATTATATTGATAAAATCACCGAACGCGCTCCACACTATCGGCACTTGCTTAAAGTACGCCCAGGCATTACTTCTTGGGGACAAGTAAAATATGGCTATGCCTCCACGATAGATGAAATGGTACAACGCCTGAAATTCGACATCCTTTATATCGAAAATATGTCTCTGGCTTTGGATATTAAAATCCTGTTTTACACGCTTTTAGTGCTTATACAAGGCAAAGGAAAATAATTTATTTGCAAATAGACTTGCATCTTCCAAATAATGCCCGTACATTTGCATTCCTAAATATCGCGGCGTGGAGCAGTTGGTAGCTCGTCGGGCTCAAGGCAAAGTTGAGATAAGAAAAATAAGATACACCATTTTATTTTTCATTGTTTGAAAGCAAACATTTTTTCAACTACTTGCAAGGGCTGCTTAGAAGGAAACTTCTAAGTGAATTCTGTCAAATTCGGGGAAGCCTGTAGTGTGGTAATCCCGAGCTAAGCCAGTTTATAACTGGAAAGTGTAGAGACTTGATGGCAGACACCTAAGTTCGTAAGAATACGGTGAAGAGAAAGTCCAGACCATCAAATTCCGATTTTTCGGAAGTAGCGAAAGCTATAGTGGTAAGCATAACCCGAAGGTCGTAGGTTCAAGTCCTGCCGCCGCTACTATTATAAAGCCTTGTAAATCTATGATTTACAGGGCTTTTTTCGTATATTAAACCTATGAAAAACAACACTAAACTCAAAGGAGATATTGCCGAACAAGCTGTCATTCTGAAAGCTTTGCAAATGGGTTGGGAAGTTGCTAAACCGATTGGTGATAGGCTTCCTTACGATTTGATAATTGATCTTAGTGGCAAGTTGATAAAAATTCAAGTAAAAAGTGCTTGGTTCGATGAAGCAAAGAAAAACTATGTGGTAGATAACCGAAGAACCAAAACCAACCGTCGCGTAATGAAACGCGAAGCTTACTCTAGCAATGACTTTGATTTTGCGATTTTATATATTGAGGACTTACAAGTTTTCTATATCATGCCTGTTGATGTTTTTATAAGCTATGGCTCAGAAATTCATTTGGTAGAAGATGAAAAACGACAGCGTAAACCGAAATCTGCGGAGTATCGGGAGGCGTGGCACTTACTCTCTACCTAAGCCACCTCCGCATTCCCATTCACTCGATCCAAAATGCGAACAATCTTTCCAATTTCTGCCGCATCGAATAAACCAAAAATACCCTGGTCGTGCATGTCATTAAAAGGAGATTCCGCTAATAAACCTTTATCTATCGTTCCATTCTTCGTCAGATAGGTAATGATATTTTGGATGAAAGTCATCTGATCCGCACTCAATTTTCCTGCTTGCAGAAATTCTGCAAAAGCCTCATGCGCGGCGGTGACATCCAAGCCAAGAATACTGCGTACAAAAGTCCCCAAAGGTTGTTCGCCATAAGTAGCGACAAAATCCTCACGCGTTCCCCGTTCTTCGCCATCGAAAAGGATGTCTTCTAATACTTGCAATTCCTGTGCCGTAATCGCTTGATTGGAGGACAGCTTCGAGATAGTAAGATGCTGCTTATTCTCCCGAATAAATCGCTCGACCCGCTTTTTGTAAATTTCACTGCTGTACGGCACTATTGGTTCGCCTGCGGTCAGCGTTACTTCGGAGTCTTCGATATTGGTATAAATAGGTGCAGTATTTTCCGCTTCTAGATATTGCATCAACTCCCGTACTTCTGCACGGATTTCTTCCAGGCGTCGCTGCTTGAGTTGGTCATAAAAATCTGGATTTTTCAGGCTCTCTAAGGTTGCTTTGGCGCGTAGCACTTGCGGAATCGTATATTTTTCGCTCAATTTTGTGGCAATGCCCATCAAGTTATTTTGATACCGCTTTTCGCTATCCAATTCCAATAAATTCGCGATTTGCAGCTTTAGCATCATCAAGTCAAAGCGGCGCGTATTTTGATGCACACTTTCTGCCTTTGGCAAACTAGAAAGATGACTTTCAACATCAAAACAGTCATCATTACTAAGGGTATTCCAAGCCTCGCGTTCCGAAAATTTATCCACATATTTCAACTGCATTTGCACCTGAAACCGCTCTTTATCTAAGCTCTGAATAGCCTTATGCAACTTATCCAAAAGCGCAGTCGCCAAAGTCGCATTTTCCGCATCGCCTGTCTTCAACAGTAATTGCGATAGCTGCAAACGCGCCTCAAATATCTGCGCACTCAAAGGCTTACTCCCACTACTTTGCTTCCCCTTCTGATTGACGGCAAAAAACTCGAAGTTTTCACAAACATCGAAAATCAAGAAGTGTTTCTTAGGCTGCTTCGGGCCAAAGACATCGGGACATAAGCGCGTTCCACGTCCTATCATTTGCCAAAACTTGGCATAGGAACGCACCACTTTGAAAAATACCAAGTTCAACACACGCGGCGCATCTATACCCGTGTCCATCATATCTACCGAAACGGCAATTTGCGGATTTAACTCCTTGTCTTTGTCACAAAAAGCATCTATCAGGCTTTGCGCATGTGAGACTTTATTATGCACCGTAGCGATAAAATCCGCAGGCTGTTCAGGATAGCGTTTTTGGAAACACTCAACGATAAATTGCGCGTGTTTTTGATTAGCAGCAAAAATGATGCTGCGCCCCAATTTATCACCGCCTTCTATCCGCAAACCATTTTCCATCAGCGCGTCCAGCACCTTGTTCACCGTGTCCGTATTGAAGAGCCATTTGTTCATCGCGCCCGCGCCTATTTCTTCTGGAAACAAGCCCGTTACCGCATCACGGAAAGTCTCTTCGTACTTCGCTTTTTCTTCCTCCGAAAGCTCGTTGTACTTGATGCCTTCACGCACGAATTTCGTTGCGACATTGATATTTTGGTAAGGTGTCAGATAGCCCGCATCCACCGCTTCTTCCAGTTCATACGAAAAAGTCGGGTCTTCATCCGCGCAGCCAAATAGTTCGAAGGTGTTGTGGTCAATGCTATCTTTGGGCGTAGCCGTCAAACCCACCACCATCGCATCAAAATATTCAAAAATGGCGCGATAGCGATTATAAACAGAACGGTGCGCTTCATCAACAATAATCAAATCAAAATGCCCCACGCCATACATACGTCCTGCGTCCGTGCGCGCGCTATCAATTTGGTGCAGCATACTTGGGTACGTACTAAACACCAAGCGCGTACTTGTATTTTCCTTTTCGCGAGTCAAATCTATGGCAGAAATTTCGGGTAAATATTCCCCAAAACTGCGCTTTGCTTGGCTCACCAGCGCGTTTCTATCCGCTAGAAAAAGTACTCGTTTCGCCCAATTGTGCTTCATCAATATTTCCACCAATGCCGCCGAAGTCCGCGTCTTGCCACTGCCCGTTGCCATCACTAGCAAAGCGCGTTGTTTATCGCCACGCCAAGTTTTACTGCTGCTATCCACCACAAAGTTTTCCGCCACGCGCTGTATCGCTTGCATTTGGTAGTCACGGCCTGCAATTTCTTCATTCACGCTTGCTGTGCGGATGTCCTTGCGGGTCTTCCGTTGCTGCATTTTCCACTGCAATTCGTCTTTGGTATAAAAACCATATACGCGCCTCGGTGCGCTGTAAAATTGGTCATCCCACAGCATCGTTTCATAGCCATTGGTATAGAAAATGAAAGGACGTTGCCCGTGCATTTTTTCCAGACAATCCGCATACAATTTTGCTTGCTGCCGCCCTACTTCCACCGATTTGTTGGTGCGTTTGGCTTCTATCACCGCTAGTGGCTTGCCGTTGTCATCCCATAGCACATAGTCCACAAAGCCATTGCCGCGTGGGTTGTCACGCGTCACAGGCATCCCTTGCACAGGATACTCCAATTCGCGCCCTTTGCGTAGTTCGTGCCAGCCTGCTTCGCGTAGGGTTGCGTCTATCAGGTGTTGGCGCGTCTCGGCTTCGTTGTATTCGCTGCTGAGTTTTGTGGTACGGGCTTCCTTTTGGGCAGCTATCGTAGCTTTTGCGGTCGCTATTTCTTGCTCATATTGTGTTTTGGCAGCTTCGCTTCCTTTGGCGCGTTCTAGGGCTTCGGCTTTTTCGGCTTCTAGGCGTTCTATTTGTGCCAAAAGCGCGGCTTGTGCCGATTTATGTTCCTTTTTAAGTTCGTGTAATTTACGCTGTGCTGCGCCTGCTTTGGGTATCAAGGTCTCATCGAAAAGCTGCGGTAAATCGGGTTCGGCATCGCTATAATCTTGGGCGAACCACTTCAAAAAATCGTAGAGGTGACGCACACAACGCAGGGCTTCTTCTTTGCCCATACTACGCCCATGATGCGCGGCATTGTTCCCAATTTTTCGGACAATATTCGCGGAACTATCCAATCGGGCAGGTATGATGCTACGGATTTCTTGCTCTTCCATCAGGCTACGTAGGGTTTTGTTGTAGGGCAAAGTGATATGATGCTCTTTATAGAGATGATGCAGACATTCTTCCAAGCTAAGGCGACAGTAGGTAGCTGCCGAAATGGGTTCGGTACGAATACGGGATTCGGCTTTTTGCATTTTTTTATAGAGCGAAGTCCATTCCTCAGCTAGAAATTGAAAATTGGATGTCATGTTTTTGTGCTTTGCTGTAAATGTACGGATTTTGTTGGAAAATGTTTTAGGCATCGGACGCTTCTAAAGCGTCCGATGCCTACGTACACGCCACATTTTGTTATGGTAGAGGCGACATGCCTGCCGCCTCCTGTCGTACATAGCTGTCTCAATTTGTCACGTTCTAAATAGGACAGCATCACGGGACAGGAGGCGGCAGGCATGTCGCCTCTACATTAGGCGCGGAATAGATTTTGTAGTAGAGCCGCAAACAAATCCTCCGACTCCGACAAAGCCGCCGCCGCTTGTGCCTTTTGTGCCTCGATTGTCGCTATGCGTTGCGCAAATTCGGTTTGTAGGGGAAGAGGGGGCGCGATTCCCTTATATAATTTCATTTGCGCCTTATTTGCTTTAGGTATATTAGTTCGAGTGCTGTGACGAAGTATAAAATCAATAAAAGATTCTGACCTCAATAAGTAAGCAAAGAATACCCTATGAGCATTTTTTGATTTCACTTTTAAAGGATAAGAGTCAGCACTACATAAACCTTCAAAATCTGGCAAAGCGACCTTGTTTAAATTTGGTCTTATTTTGCTGTAAATTATATGCTCTGGTGTAAAAATGTACTTACCACTTGTAAGATTATCTTCTGATACTGATTTATAATTAACTAGTTTGCCTGTATTTTTTTCAATGTTGGCAATACCAATATGGGGTTGATTAGCATACTTCTCAAAATCAGTAGTCATACGAGTATCAAACTCTACGAAATACTCAAACTTCTGCTTCTCCCACCCCTTCGGATTGGTAACAGGATCCCCAAACATCTCCAAAAAGAGCGATTGACTCAGCGCATCATATTCTGCGAGTAGGGCGCGGTTGAGTTGGCGTACCTTATCCGCTTCATCTAAGATGGCGGCTATCTTTTTTTGCTCGGCTAGTGGGGGAAGAGGGATTTTTAATTCTTTGCCATATTGCTTTGCATTAATATTAGGCTGGGCAACGACATTCTGTTTATTCTGAATCCACGCTTTATAGGCTTGTGTTCTAGTAAAGTAGTAGATGTATTTTGGAAAAGCAATTTCAGTATTAGGCTTGAATCGAATCAAGTATCCTGCATAAACACATTCACCATAACTTTTTTCGTAAATAAAAGTCTTCCCTACTGTTGCGCCAGACCTTGCAAAAAGAATATCACCTTCTTGGAGAAAATACTTTGACCATTCTGATTGCTCACCGCTAGGAGCTTTTTTATTTTCGTTTAAAGTTCCATCTGCTGTAATATCAGTGATTCTAACGTATCTTGGAGCATCATCAAAATAATCTACTGCTGAAAATCCACCGCCATATTCACCCTTAGATAAACAAATTTCTTCAAGTGTTTTTTTCATTATCCCAACAATTTTTCAAGGTTCAACAAAGCGGTTTTACGTGCTGCATCCAAGCTTTTTATGCGCGCTATAATATCGGCAGGCGGGTCGTATTGCACTTCTTCATACACAATTTCTTTGTAGCGGTTTATGCTCAAATCCCAGTCATTTTCCTCTATTTCTGCCAGTGGCACTAGGAAACTCTGCTCGGTGCGGGCGCGGTTGCCTTCCTCGCTGCGCGTGTGGTAGCGTGTCACTATATCGGGTATGTCATTTTCGGCTATGGGTGTACGTTTATCGTTCAGGCTGTAGCCATCGGCTTGCATATCATAAAACCAAACCTTGTCCGTGCCGCCCGTGCCTGTCTTCGTGAATAGCACCACCGCTGTACTCACCCCGGCATAGGGCTTAAACACGCCACTCGGCATCGAAATCACGGCTTCCAGTTTGTGTTCTTCGGCTATGGTTTTGCGTATTTGCTTATGCGCCTTCGAGCTACCAAATAGCACGCCATCGGGGATAATCACCGCGCAGCGTCCGCCTGTTTTCAGCATCCGCAGCATCAGCCCAAGAAAGAGCAGTTCCGTTTTCTTGGTTTTCACCGTTTTCAATATCGAGTCCTCCACCGCATCATAGTCCAAACTGCCTTTGAAAGGCGGATTGGCAAGTATCAGCGTGTAGGCTTCCTTGATGTCGCCATTGCTTTCGCTGAGGGCATCTTTCCCAATCAAAGTAGGCGTTTCGATGCCGTGCAATTGGAGGTTCATCGCCCCAATCCGCAACATGGTCGAGTCAAATTCTATGCCATTGAACATCTTGTTTTGGAAGTGTTCGCGGGCTGCTTTATCCATGAACAAATCCTTGTCTTTCTCCCGAAAATATTCGCCTGCCGCCACCAGAAAACCAGCCGTACCACAAGAAGGATCACAGATGATGTCTTTGCGCTGTGGCTGCACCATATCCACCATCATTCGGATGATGTGGCGTGGTGTACGGAACTGCCCATTTCTGCCAGCACTCGCTATTTTGGAGAGCAAATATTCATAAAGGTCGCCTTTGGTATCGCGATCTTCCATATTGATGTCCGCTATCATCTGCACCACTTGGTCGAGTAGGCGCGGCGTGGGTATCATGAAAGTCGCGCCCTTCATGTACTGCGCGAATACGCCTGCGGTATCGCCCACTGCTTTCATGTGGTCAAAAACACTCATTCCCTCCACCATTGGTTTGGTGAATAGCTCGAACATACTTTCCGGGTCGCGATTTTTGAAAGAAGACCAACGCAATTCGTGCTGTGCCTCCGTGTAGACTGGATTCCGCATTGGAATACCAACTAGCGCGGCTTGCTTTTCTTTTCTAGCTTGTTCCTCATCCAAGCGACGAATGAAGAGTAGGAAAGTAAATTGCTCAATGACGGTCAGCGGATTCGAGATACCGCCCGTCCAAAAGGCTTCCCAGATTTTATCCACTTTGGATTTGAGTTCTCCTGTGATCATCTGTTTGTTTTGTGTTTATATAGACGGCAGGCATTTTGAAAAATGCCTGCCGTCTGAATCAAGCTCCAATAAGGGCAATATACGGACTTTGAGGGAGAATGTTTTAGGAAGTGTAACAGCACAATTGTTGAACTACGATTTATCTGCCAATTTCCCATTGGCAGATAAATTCTA
>JAHDCQ010000066.1:0-4885 GCA_020629845.1 Saprospiraceae bacterium
CTACCATCTACCAATTTGGCGCTCCCAAGAATTTCTGTCTACCTAAATTACAATAACAGGACCGAGTCTAACTTCCCTTCAGTAGCCAAGCGCAAATAGAAGTAACCCGTTCCAGCTAAGCCAAGCATTAGACCTGGAGTTTCTTGCATGCCTAAGTTGCCGCCTGAGGGGTCATTCACACCACTTGGCCAATTGATGCCGTGCTTTGCATATTTTTCAATGCCATAGTTACCAACATCAATAGCGACTTGCTTGTAGGTCGGATTATTCAGTCGTAGTCCGCCTTCTAGTAAAATATCTGCATTGCCTGCCAGTCCGTGACAAATGGAAAAATTGGATGGGAGGTTTTGGTTGTTCAAACTATTGTAAATACTTCTATGCGTGGTATTCAAGGCTAATTCTGCTTCTTGTCGGTAAGCATCTTCTTGCGTGATTTCCCAAGCTTTCAAGCGACTCAGTGCGATACCAGGTGCACCATGACACCAAGCGTCGCCACAACTAAGTTGCCCCGAACTAGTATCGCGAAGGTCGTACCAATTTTGCAGTTGCGTATTGTAGTTCGAGTTTTCAAAGTTCAAACCCATTCTAAAACCATTGAAGTAGACGGTGTTTTTGGTGAGTTTGAACATTTCCAGCAAGGCGATAGCCATACCTGAAGCTCCATGCGAGTAGCCCGTAGTAGCGGGTATAGCCTCTGAAGATACCCAAGACCAAAAGTTGGGCGTTTTAGTTGCTTTTTCCACTAAAAAATCGCTTGCTTTCGCTATAGCCGTACCAATGATTTGGTGCTTGCTTTCGGTGAATCGCTTGATAAGTACTGGAATAGCACCTGCTACACCAGCAATAATATCAATCTCAAACTCTTGTATATCTTGTTGGCAAATCTCCAGCAGCAATTCCCAACCCTTCGTTTCCCACTCCGTTTTTCCTCTAGCTTTTCCTATGCTAATCAGCATATCCGCCACGCCTAATTTGCCTCCAAAATAAGCGTAGTTATGTCCTTCCTCCAGGCTATCCAAAGAAGATAGCATCTGATTTATCGTACCTTCAAGCGTATCTGCTATGATTGGGTCATCTCTTTGGTCGAGCAATAGGGAAAGGAAATAGGCAATGCCTGCTGTTCCGTTATACATGTCAGGGCCAAAGGTTTGCTGTACCACCGCCCAAGCACCATTAGCGGCTTTTACCCCACTTCCGAGCCAATTGCACCGATTACCATCCCATATACTTTTCTTTGCGAGCTGATACCCAATGGAAAAGGCTGTATCTAGATATTGTGTTGTGTCTATTTCGACTTGCTGTAAAGTAGTCATAAGTAATGTTTAACTTCTTTTCAAAAGAGAAAAGTCATAAGGAAAATGAGAATTGGATTTTAGATGCATTTTTTCAATCTGAAGTCCATTTTTTTCAATTGTAGATAGGACTTCTTCCAATTTTCGTGTTGGTTCATTTCTTTCTTTTTGAAAGGCAGAAATCAAGCCTTTAGCAATAATATTTGCCCGACTCATTCCAAAACTCTGCCCAGCTCCAGGGTCTTCTGCAAATGACATACCAGGCATCAACGGAAGACTAAATAAAGGCACATCTGGTTTCAAAAAAGGCTGCATGTCGTCTATGAACATGCTCAATATTTTACTAGAAATTCTAAAAAAAGCTTTGTCCAGATAAAGTACTGCGCTATCTGTTCTTCGGAATAAATCTGGATGATTCAGACACTTAAAACCAAAGGGGATTTTATAGAAATTGAAGCGCGAGGTGATTTCTTCTACCAACAATTTAGCACCTTCAAAATTGGTATTGAAATAGATGCGTACAAAACTCGCCTGTTGGCTCAATAGTTCTGCGGCTTTTACATGATAAAATACTTCTTGTATAGTCGTATCTTCTTTTTTTATTTTCAAATTTACGATAGACCCTACTTTCATTTGAGTTTCGCTCTTATTCATGAACTCCCACTCATTGGGCGTTAGGTAGCGAATTTCTCCATTCTTCGTCACGAATCCATTTCCGTAGGTATCTATACTATATACTGTCCAATAAGGATTGACACCTTCCTCTGTTTTATTGGCGGCTGATAGTAGCTTTATGTACTCGTTGCGCGCAGCTTTGCTAGGCATATTGTTCAGATGATTATCCTCCTGATACTGCTCCATATCGGTTCTGCCTGGGCAGTAGAAAAAAGAATAGATAGCTCCTGCCAATTGATTCTGCAAATTGATACGGTTTTGCTGTTCTTCGCCCGTATTTTGCCCAAAAAGCGTGATCGGCTGATTCCATGATGTATAGGGATGCTGGTAGGTCACGGGAAATTCGCGATCCAAAATCTTATAGGTGTAGTCATCCACTATTTGCACCTTATCCGAAATCGCTTGAATATCACTCAGAAACGTATATTTTTTAGATTGCATTACCATTTAAGAAAGTTTTGATAAGGTGGAAGGAATATTTTTCAATAACGCGTAACTAGCTTGCAGTATCTTGATAGCATTCGGTTGAAGCGTTGGCATCATCATATTATATTCGATAGCCGTTTGTATCAATCGCACCCCTGTATATTTTAAGGCTTTTTCTAAGGAAATAACTTCTGCATCGAATTGGTCAGCTACCTTTTCGGCATAGCCTTGCCAGAAAAAATCGATGCTCTTCCATATGGGCTCTAAGTCCTGTATGTTAATACCAGGCACAGGCGTGAAGGCTGCACTTGCATACTTGGAGCTATAGATAAGATGATTGGTAATAATGCCTGCAAAAATCCCCGCCACATCCCAGATAGGATCTCCAATGTCAGCAATTTCCCAATCAATAATTTTTAACTCTTCTTCCTTATCTTGATGGCGAATTAAGAAATTCATGCCTTTTATATCTCCATGAATCAGCGAGCTACGTACCCAATAGTCTTTTGCTCCTTTGAGTACTTTAATAAACTCCTCATTGCCCTTTACAGCATCCACTACGGGGTTTTGTCCTAAGGCAGCAACTTGCTGATTTTGGTGACTCGTGCTAGGTTCACCAACATACATGATCCAGGGAATTTGTCGAGGAAAAAATTGTACCGAACGACTATTGCGTAATTCTCGACTCATCGGGAAGTGATAGGTAGCAAGAATAGTACTTAGTTTTTCCAATATCGCCTCCTTCCACACGCCCTGCTGCGCGCGTGAGTAGTCTTCCATATTAGCCGCATCAGCAATAAACTCCGTGATTAGTACTTGTTTCTCCGGATCAAAGCCAAAATACTCTGGTACATGCTGCGATAGATTTGCGTAGCTAGGGTCGTTTTTAATCAACCAAAGGCAAGTAGCATCTTTTTGCAATACATAAGTATTATTGGTATCAAAGCTATTGAGTTGCTTTACAAATAAGGACTTATGGTGCTGCCGTGTAATTTTGTAAATTATATTTCTAGTTTGGCTGCTGGTCAGGGAATAGTCGCCATCCACCATAGATTTTGCATCTAAGATTCCTTTTTCCAGCAAGAACAGATGAATATTATTTTGAGTAATTCGCATATCAACTATTGAAAAGTAGCTCTAAATGAAGAGCTATGAGTTTACAAAAAAAAATGACCTATCCAGTTTTACTTCTAGACCTATCATTTTAGATTTTCTAATCAACACCCTCTAGGTGGACATGCCACTATAGTCAGACAAATTTGTGTACAACCAACAATAGTGGGCGTTTGTGCTACCGCGCCTACTTGCGGGCAAATAGGTGTTCGTATCGTTTGGCAAGCTATCATAGATGGACAAACGATAGTCGGAGTTTGTGCATAGACTCCTGCTGGCGGACAAGCAATGGCGGTTGGACACATTTGCGTGCAGCCTATAAAAGTTGGGGTTTGTGCTAATGCCCTCGTTGGTGTCTGCGCTACCGTACCTCTTGGTGAATATATTGGTGGTATTTGTACTGGACAAACGATGGTCGGAGTTTGTGCATATGCCCCAGCAGGCGGACAGGCTACAAAAGTTGGAGCTTGTGCATATACATTTGCTGGATTCGGAACACCTGTTGCGCTTTCTTTTGCTTGCTTTGTGCTAGCATGTTCTGTAATGGAAACTATAAAATAGAAGGTGAATACCCCCACCTTCTTTTTCTTAATTCCTGCTTCCTCTACTTTTATAGTCTGTGAAAATAGAAAAGGTGTTTCGGTAGAAACTTCAATATTATACTTGGCTTTCGCCTTGCCTTCATCTGGCGATTTAGCATCCCACTCTACTATCTTAATTTCCAATTCTTTTTCAATACTTAAATTATTATAATCCACAGATTCCTCAAAAATAACAGTCGACGGCTCGAATACGCTAGTTTTTCCATATTTGAGTTGAAATTTTTGTTCAAAAGTTTCTCCCCAACCACCAATGTAAAGTTGAATATCGTCTCCAATGCTATCTCCAGTATAGGCAATGGACTGTAATGCAAATTGCAAACTATATTTCATAATAATTTTTAGTGTCTTGCTGCGAAAGATAGCCCCTCATTTAATTGATAATGCATTTAATGAAGAGCTATCTATTCACAAGTTTGAAATGAATTATCCAACTCGTTCCTAGTGTAGCAATGAAACAATAGGGTTTCAAAAACTTTGTCGTCACCTGATTAGGATAGGGTTGGATGAAACATATTTACGCTAGCATACAAAAGGTATACCCGTACAAGCAACAATAGTAGGCTGACATCCTGCTATGCCTGTACAAGTTGCAACAGTTGCTGTTTGTGCAGCAGCACCTTGTGGTGGACAAACTACTGGTATGCCTGTGCAAGCAATAATCGTAGGCGTTTGTGCACCTGCTGCTGGTGGACAACCAACCATAGTTGGACAACCTGCTACGGTACAACCTAAAATAGTAGGTGTCTGCGGTCCTGTCTGTGGCGGACAAACTACTGG
>JAHDCQ010000066.1:4985-19965 GCA_020629845.1 Saprospiraceae bacterium
TACAACCTAAAATAGTAGGTGTCTGCGGTCCTGTCTGTGGCGGACAAACTACTGGCACACCAGTACATGTGGCAAGAGTAGGCTGACATCCTGCTACACCTGTGCATGCCACAATAGTTGGTGTCTGTGCCCCTGCTTGTGGCGGACAAACTACTGGTATCCCTGTGCAAGTAACAATAGTTGGTGTCTGTGCGCCTGCTGCTGGTGGTGTACAGCCAACAGGTGTTGCTGATAGTATAGAGGTCTGTGCCCCTGCTTGTGGCGGACAAACTACTGGTATCCCTGTGCAAGCCACAATAGTTGGTGTTTGTGCACCTGCGCCCCCTTGTGGGCAAACTGGCGTAATCCCTGTACAAAGTGCTAATGTACAGCCTACGATTGTCGGTGTCTGTGCACCTGCACCTTGCGGTGGACAAACTACAGGTATGCCTGTGCAAGTCGCTATCGTATTCGTGATAGGCGTTTGCGGGTCTGCTTGTGGTGGACAAACTGGTGTAAGACCTGTACAAGCAATTATCGTTGGCGTTTGTGCTGCAGCACCAGGACAAGCACCTGCAAGGGTGGCTGTACCAATTGTAATGCCAATAGTAGGCACTATGGTAGTTGTCAAAATTGGTGTTTGTGCCCCTGCTTGTGGTGGACAAACAGGCGTAAGACCTGTGCAAGCCACAATGGTTGGCGTTTGTGCCCCTGCTTGTAGTGGGCATATCGGAGGCAATGTAATTATAGTCTGCGCCCCTGCTTGTGGTGGACAAACAGGCGTAAGACCTGTACAAGCAATTATCGTTGGCGTTTGTGCCGCTGCTTGTAGTGGGCATATCGGAGGCAGTGTAATTATAGTCTGCGCTCCTGCTGCTGGTGGACAAACTACAGGTATCCCTGTGCAAGCAACTATCGTAGGTGTTTGCGCTGCAGCATCAGGCTTATCCACGCATAGTGGTGGAGACGTAATTGGCCCACAAGGAGGACAAATGGTATACGGCTGCACCGTGACTTGTTGCTCATCCTTAAATCCGTCTTCTGGACAAATCGGAGGAGATGTAATCACCGGACACGCAGGCAATACCGTCTCTTGCTCTTTAGCTGTAGAGCTTTTTTTAGAAGTAGCCATAATGTATGAATTTTGATTAAAAAAAATGATTTCTATTCTTCTTCTAAGGATTTCAATTTTTCGAATAAGGCTTTGCCATTAATATTACCGAGCCCAGTAGCTGCATTCCAGTAGGGGTGTGCTGGGTAGTAGTTATTATTGCCTTTTGTTATTTGATGAAAAACTTCCGTCCCTGCGAATTGGTATAAGAAAGGATTGATATACCCTAATCGGTAGCCTAGCTTTTCATTTAGTAAAGCAATCAGGGCCGCAATGAAGGGAGTCGCACCGCTTGTTCCCCCAATTACTTCATCTCTGTGGTTAAATACTACTTTATAGCCTCGTACTGTACTAGCGTCAGCAGCAATATCTGGAACGCCTCTTTTACCATGCATGGCATAGGGATAATTGGCTATTGCCGCATATTGATACTGCGGCAAGGGGAACAATTTGCTAAATCCGCCTCCAGATGCAGCAGCGCCGCCTTGCTCATTCCATACCACTTCCGAAACCGTATTGCCATCATCATCTAAAGTAGGTATTGTACCTCCACAACCAATAACCAATGGATGAGAAGCAGGAAGATTTACATTAAGCGTCTTTTTTCCATTGTAAGCCCCCGTATCACCAGAAGCAGCTATTACTGTAATGCCCATCAAGGCAGCTAAATAGAATAGGTAATTCATATCTTGAACGGCTTCCTTGGAGTAGTTGTCCTCCGAGCCAGCCCAACTGATAGATACTACGCTTGGTCTGTTTTTATCATCATTGAGAATGATTGACATCGCATCCACAATAGTTTGACCATAATAAACAATAAGTGTAGAGGCTTGAGCAATCGCTCCAAGTACTTCTAAGTCTAGGGTCACTTCAGAGTCATTTAAGGCCTCCGTTAGTCCAGTACTATCAGGCGCTGTACCAAGCGTTAAGATTTTTGGTTTTCTTATCTTATTCTGCTTGAAATATTGCTTGATATCCTCCTCATTATACTCCCCCCCAAGTTCAATTACGGCAATAGCTTGCCCCTTTCCTTTCACATCCTCTGGAAAATCATTGGCTTTAGCTAATTCTATTACGGAGTAGCCTTTCGATGGGTCGGCTTTATAAATATCAATATCAGAAACATCTTCAAAACTATAAATATTCAGAGGTAAGTCGTGCGACTTCTTCGTAGGTGCTCTGTAAGCTCCTCTACCCCGCCTTTGGGTTACAGGTTCTACCTTTGTGACTAAATGGGCCACATCAGAAGGTAAGCTCACTGGATTTATAAAATTCAAAATCACGCGGCCACTCATCGAAAAATAGGCAACTTTGGTATTTAGGCTTTTTTCTACTTGTGCCAAATCACCAGAAATGGTTGCCGTTCTCATCAATGGATCAACAATACTAAATGCTACTTCAAATCCCTTAAAATATTTTTTCAGGGCAGTTTCATCTGCTGGAGAAACCCCATAAACACTAACCAATTCCTCGTATGTTTTGTAGGTTCTTTTGTGAGGCGGCAATATTAGCAGGTTATTTAACTCCTGGACGATTTCCTTAGAAACTGGTCTTGCATTCAAGGACAATCCAATATTAATCTTACGAGTTTCATCCGGAGAACCAAGCGTATTAGCTCTCCCCGCAGGGATAGTAAGAGGAATAGCAATATTGTTAGACCCCAGATTACTGAAATTAGAGTGCATCATGATATTAAGTTAAGCGTAAAGGATTAGTGCCTCAACCTGATACAGCACATCAAGTTGAAGTTGTATTTTATATTAGCTTAAGGAATGAGAAACTAATAACTATACCAATTAAACTTGTTCTTTCAACGGCTAACTTCGTTGGTAAAAACTATATATAACTCGTTATACTACGTTTCTACCGCCTTGTTAGCAGTCAAAACAACTGCCTTTAATTGGCACATTTATTAATTTCTCATTCCTAAGGGTAAGGCATAAACGATTCATCCCCTTGTATGACAAGTGTTTTTAAAACATTACCAAAGAGATTAATTAAGAGCTGAGTTGCAGGTGTAACTATTTTGTTATGTACTAAATCTAGCCATAACTAAAAACCACCTTATATTCGATTTTTTTGCTTAATGTTTGGGAAGAGTATAGGACAAGGTGTAAGACAAGAATCCCTTTTCCCATCCAATGGAACACGTTCCATTGGAATAAATCATGCGATTTGGGAAATTTGTTCTACACCCATAGGACAAGCAATCAATTGCTTTATTTGTTTTCATTATTTTTTGCCTCACAAATATAAGCAGTTACACTCTCACGAAACGGACAAAAACACTTGTGAAACGGACATTATCAAAAATAGTCCATTATACATTTAAATAATATGTAGGGGTCTGTCCGAAAGCCTGTTGAAAATTACATCGGAAAGCATCTACACTTCTAAAGCCCACGGCATATGCAACTTGCGTAATAGTTTTGTATCGTTTAATGGCCAACAACTCATAAGCTGCTTGCAAACGAATACTTTTTTGATATTGTGCTGGTTTTAGTCCAAGCAATTGCTTGAGCCGCCGCCGTAAGTGTCGTTCACTAATCGCCATATCACAAGCAAGGCGATTCACCGTGTAATCATAGTTAGAAAGATTGTTTTTGATGCAGTTTTCTACTGCTCTTAGCCACAATTGATCTTCTGCGAATAGGGTTTGCTCTTCTAGAATATTTTCGGCTTGCGTATTAGGGAAAGAATCGGTAGCGAATACATCATGGTCAAGGCTGCCATCTTGAAATCCAGCGTCTGCTCGTGTTTCCATTGGTTTGAAACTATTGTATTTTGCCTACTCTTTATCAGGATTTTCGGCTTCCTCCTCTAAAAAATGATCTTATAAGTATTCGGATAGATTTAAAGATGTGAGTCCCGACAACTACCGGGATAGACACAAATTATTCGTGTTCAGCATTTTACAAAATTTCAATGTAAGTGCTCAATGAGTGAATGAAAAATTTTTGAATGAGTGAATAATTCTAAATTATATTCGCTCATTCAGTCATTCACAATTCACTTAGTATTTACATTTCAATCTGTAGAATACATATGTCCTATTACTTAGCAATACATACTTAAGTTACTTAATGCGAGTTGTTTTTGTCTTGTTAAAATATCTGCTACAAAGGTAAGATGCATACAGGCTAATCGCACCCGTAAAAACACCTGATTTATAATTTCAGGTAATCCATTTCATTTATTGACAATGCAAATATGATAAATTTTAAGCTGTTGAAACGGACATTCTATGAGTTGAAACGGACATTTTAGCCTAATCATAAGATTAGCACGTAGAATAAATTCACTAAAGTCAAGCTAATTTCCCTCTTTCTTCTTATCTTTTCCAAAAAGCAAATCGCTCCAAAAAGCTTTGCGCTTTTCCTTTTTTTCTGCTTTGCGCTCTAAACGTGCCACTTCGCGCTCCATATTTTCGAGTTCTTGCGGGTCAATTTCCCCATCTTCTAAATGTGCTGCCTGCGGGCGATTGGGGCGGAAAATGCGATCCATTAGGTTTTGGTCTTCTTCGGGTTCAAAGACGCTATCAAGTAGCTCATCCGATAAGAAGGCATCGCATTCGAGCCGAGTGAGTGTTTCTGCACTTGGCTTCGGGAAACGCGCAAAGCGGATAGATTTAAATGCTTTATCTTTATACAAGCGGCGCATAAATTCGCCATAAACTGGCAAAGCAGTTTTCGATCCCATGCCTGATTTCAGCGTTCTAAAATGTACATGTGGCGATTCTGCTCCTACCCAAGCACCTGCTACAAGCTTAGGATTATAGGCAATAAACCAACCGTCCGATTGGTTTTGTGTCGTGCCTGTTTTGCCTGCTATTTCGCCACTCACGCCATAGTCTCGGTTCAAGGGGCGACCTGTTCCATTTTTAATTACCGACTCTAGTAGTTTAGTCATAATGTCGGATTGGGTACTATTCAATATACGTTCACTTTTTGCTGTTGGAGCCTCATAGAGCAGCTTGCCTTCGCTATCTTCAATGCGTTCGATGAAGTGTAAATTGACTTTTTTGCCGCGATTTGCAAAGGTGCTATACACTTGCACCATCTCATAAAGCGAAGCCTCCACTGTACCAAGCGCGATAGCTGGTCCTTGCGGAATATCGGACACAATACCCACTTGCTTTGCCAATTGTCGCACTTTCGAGATGCCTGTATGGAATAACACTTCCACCGTTACGGTATTGATGGACTTACTCAAGCCACCCGCCATAGAGTAAAAGCCGCCATATTGTCCCGTAGCGTTTTTTGGTTGCCAATTTTCCCATTTCGGATAGCTCACGAGTTCATTTTGGAAATAATGACAAGGCTCTAGTCCCTTCTTCAAAGCTGCCGCATATACCACAGGTTTGAAAGTAGAGCCTACTTGTCGCTTGGAGCGAATGTGGTCGTATTGAAAATGTCCATAGTCAATGCCACCTACCCAAGCTTTCACCGCGCCTGTGCTGGGTTCGGCAGCTAAAAAGCCCGCATGAAGCAAGGATAAATAATACTTCACCGAATCGAGCGGTGACATGAATTTCGTAATTTCACCACCTGCTTTATGGTAGATGCGGATACTATCTTTTTTACTGAATGCTTCCTGAATGGCTGCTTCGTCTAAGCCTTGTGCTTGTAGGTTTTTATAACGCTTGGAACGCTTCACGCTCTGCTGCAACAGTTTATCCGACCCCCAATGCTTTTTGCCCTTCCAATGCCTATCGAAGTTTTTTTGCAATTTATGGATGTGGGTTTGCACTGCCGCCTCCGCGTGTGCTTGTAAGCGACTATCAAGCGAGGTATAAATTTTTAGCCCATCCGTATAGACGTTATAATCGCGTTCTAAATCAGGATTGTTCTTCAATAAATCAGCCAACTCCAGGCGTACGGCTTCCTTGAAGTAAGGAGCGACTTTGTTGCCTTTGGTACGTTTATTATAGTCGAGTTGGAGTGGCAATTGGATTAAAGAATCATAGGTAGCAAGGCTGAGGTGTTCATACTTTTGCATTTGTTGAAGTACTACATTTCGGCGTGCCAAAGCGCGTTCGGGATGGCGCACAGGATGGTAGCTCGATGTCCCTTTTAGCGTACCGATAAGCAAGGCAGCTTGTTCCGCACTTAGGTTTTTAGAGGAGCTATTAAAAAATCGCTGCGCGGCTATCTTTATACCAAATACGTTATCGCTAAAAGATACAGTGTTCAAATACAAATTCAGGAGTTCCTCTTTACTATAAATTTCTTCCAATCGGCGGGCGATAATCATCTCTTTCACCTTACTTATAGGTAAAGACAACCAGCCATGCTCGCGGCTACGCGGATAGAGGTTTTTAGCGAGTTGCTGACTTAGAGTGCTGCCTCCGCCCGCTTCTTCTTTTTGCTGCAAAACGGACTTCCAAAGCACCCGCATCATGGCCCGATAATCAATGCCGCTATGCTCAAAAAAACGCGCATCTTCCGTAGCGACTAAAGCTTGCATGACATAAGGCGAAATATCTTCATACGCCACATCTGCCCTATTTTCGATGAAGTATTTTCCTAAGAGTTGCTTATCGGCCGTATAGATTTCGGAGGCGTTGTAGTTTTGGATGTGTTGTAGGTCGGTGGCTTCAGGAATTGCGCCATAATTGCCTTTATAAATAGAACGAATTAAGCCCATCGTCGCCAATATTGCCACCAAGCCGACTAGCAAAATGCTTAGTATGATTATTTTCCAAAGGGAACGTTTCTTCGGTGGTTTAGGCGGCAATACTACAGGAGCAGGCGTAGCATTCCGCTTTCCTGAACGCATAATGTCAGATGCTTTGGCAGGGCGGTACTGTTCTGTCTTTCGCTTGGGGTTTAAGCGACTTAGATAGTAGGATAGTTCTTTTCGTAGTAAATCAAGTAGGCTCATCTTATTAATTGATAATTGAAAATGGAGAAGAGGAAATGGAGAATTGAAAATTGAAAATTGAAAATTCAGTTTATAGTTTTATTTTAAAGCTTTTATTTTAAAGCTTTTTGTACTTCTTTTTTAAGCACAGGAATATGACGTTTTAAGATAGCCCAAACAATAGAGTCGTCAATATTATCATAGGAATGAATCAGCCAATTTCTAAAATCTACTATCTGACGAGTATGGCTTAATTCTATTGTTTCTTCTTCTCGCCTAAATTTATTGACTGCCTCTCCAACTATCCCAAGTTGCCGTTCAATAGCACTTTTAGTTTTTAAATCTTTTTGATACTTAAAAAATCGGTGCTTCCTTCGGAAAAATCTTCAATCAGCTCAATTGCTTGTAGAATATCGGCCAAGTACTTTTTTGCTTTTTCTGTCATAAATCAATCGTTTTGTCCGATTTACATTAGCTCGTAAGTATGGATTTTTTATTGGTTGCTCTGTTATTAAATCTATCTTCTTAGCAAATAAATCCTCGAGTGCTTCCCAAAGAGCAATGAGCTTTTCTCCTCGTATAAGCGGCGGCATTTGCTCCATTTCAATGACAAAATCTAAGTCGCTTTTTTCGGGATCAAACCGGTCAGTTATCACAGAACCAAAAGCATACATACGTTTTACCCCATATCGGTGGCAAACATTGATAAGTTGCTCAAAATTTTGCTCTATTATTTTCGGCAATCCCGCACTATTCTCTTTTATCACATTCCGCTTCATAATTCTCCATTTTCAATTCTCCATTCTCCATTCTCCATTCTCCATTCCTAAATTTCTTCATTTTTTTGCTCTCCTAGATCATCAAAGAGGGCATTCAAACGATACATTTCATCTAAGGTATCATCCAAGTAGAGCGCGATTTCTGGCACTCGGCGCAATTGTTTACGTACACGCTGCCCTAATAGTTGGCGCAAACGCGCATAATTTTCTTCGAGTTCCAAAATCACACTTTGCTTGTCTATTATATTATAGACGCTCAAATATATCTTTGCGATACCTAAATCGGGAGACATTTTTACAGAAGTTACCGTTACGAAGGCCTTTGGGTCGTGTAGATAAGTACCTTCTTGTTGCAATACCGCGCTAAAATTGCGCTTCACAACCTCTGCTATCTGTCTTTGTCTTTTCGTTTCCATATCTAATTTCTTTAATATTTCGTAACTATTTAGAGCAGAGAGCAAAGACCGTCCTTTGGACTGAGAGAACAGAGAATTACAAGCATTTTTCTTTTCTCCTTAGTAGTATTTAGAATATCCTGTCTCTCTTCTCTCAATGAGCAAACCGAATGGTCTCTCCTCTCTATTCTATTTCTTATCCCTCTTAACAACTCAAACGCAAAATAATTCAATTTTAGCGACACTTTTAGCAAAAAAATTATGAACCTCGTCCAATTTGTCGAAGACAAATGCTCGTCTACCACTTTCCATCCACCATCTTAAAGCCCAAAGTAATCGCGCAGTTGTTTTTGATGAATTTTTGTAGAGCGACGTTCTATTTCTAAGAGTTCTTTGAGCATTTCGCTAATCGTACGCTTATCGTGCAGAATGAAAGCGGTCTGAAGCATGACTTTTTTACGCTTAAGATTATCCAATTCTTCCCTACAAATCAATGCATCGCGCTGAATGACTTGACCAATATTCAGGATAGTAGTAGCGACAAGACTCACCACTACAATGGGGATAATAAAACGAATAAGACTTGGAATAGTAATCACTTTGGGCGGCACAAAATAGTATTGCAAGCACATCAGTAAGATAACAACACCGACTGCGCCATAAGCCAACATGGTCATCAGCGAAGCACGGCTGCTAAGGGTGCTTATCATGCCCTTTAGTACCCGCCGACTGTATTCGGTATACTGCACAATCATGTCCATCGAAAGATATTCTTTAGGGCTGAGTTCTTCTAGGGCGAGTTTTTGTAGATAGTAGGCTTCTGTATTCAATTTTCGGTCGGTATAGTCGAAAGGGGTCAGTAGAAAATTTTCGATGAACATATTCGCCTGCTCACTATGCGCACCTCTGGGAAAGCGTCGCTTATAGTCCATAAAAAAAGCAAGCTCCTTGTTCTTTTTCGCATCTTTCCATATCACTTCTTCATCTTTTCGGAGGTCAATAATGCGCTGTAAGGCTTCTTCGCGGCGGAGTTGTAAGGGAGCTTTCTGTAAGTAGCTTAAGAGGTTATTCATATTGCCGTCGCGCTCCACTTTTACCCAAAGCTGTTCCTCTCTGATACGGTCTTTTTCCTCCTGCGCGATAGGACTGTATTTGCTATCGGTATGTTTTTGGAGAAAATTATTGTAGGTCATTATGCTCTTGCTACCCTGCGTGACTGCCCAATCGCGTTCCAATTCCGACTTGGTGGCACGTCGCTCTTGGCTCACTATTTTTAACTCATCCGCTATGGCTAAAAAAGCTTGGTCGGCATTGTGCCAATGTTCGCTAATGACGGGTTCATCCTGACGTGGTAGCATTTCAAATTCACTCAAAGGGCTATTTTCTAAATCGCAAGGACGTAACAATACCATCATCAATTCTAATGCATCTGCTTCGTCACGCTGCACAATAGCTTGGAATTTGAGCGACTGCATAAAATTGGACGCTAACATATCTGCACTCACCAATAGCACAAAAATATCGGTATGCTCTAGGCGTTCTTCTGTTATTTTGGGATAGTCAGAAGTAGGCACATAATGCACACCATCAATGAAACCCGCCTGCCGCAGCACTTCAACATGCGCCATAAAGATATCCTTCAAAGCAGCGTCGGCTTCGCTATATAAACATTCTAGATAGATTCCTGCTGTACTTGCTGACATACGATTTCGTGATAATTTGGTAATGTAAGTAGTGAGTATTCAATGAGTGAATTGTGAATGAGTGGATAATTTTAAACTTCATTCATGATTCACTCATTGAATATCTACCACTTAATTACCTAAAGACCAATTTACCAAAGACTTTGGACAAAGTCCAGACGAAATACTATAATACACAAAAAAAGCCAAGCCCATATACTGGACTTGACTTTTTTGCTTGCTTTTTAACAGAAATTGTAACTATTTAGAGGTGAGAACAGAGACCGTCCTTTGGACTGATAGAATAGAGAGGGACAAGTGTTTTCCTCTTCATTCCCTAGTATTCTTTGGTATTACATCCCATCTCTCTTCTCTCAATGAGCGAAGCGAATGGTCTCTCTTCTCTGCTCTAAATAATTACCAGAAATTATTTCAAAGCACACTATTTTAATAGCCTCTTACTGCCACTAAAGCATCGTATTTTCCATACCCGTAACTACCGCTACGACTTGGGTAGTTTTCAGATGCATTTTTTAGACGATTCAACACAGCCGTTTTATTAAAGCCTGGATTAGTTGCCCAAATAAGGGCTGCAACGCCTGCGGTATGTGCTGTAGCAGTAGACGACCCACCTACGTAAGAAGGTGTATTGCCGCTATTTGCCAAAGTTAAAGAAGTACGACTAGAGTTGTTAGCACGTTGCATAGCTACTACAAAATCAACTTGACTTCCATCGTGGCAAGAAGCACAACGCTGGTAGTTATTTGCATCTGTAACACCTGTTACTGCTACCGTTTCTGACATCCATGCTGGGAAAATCACGCCCCACCAGCTTGTCCAAGAAAGCGATGTTCCAGCCGCTGCAAAAATTAATACACCGCTATTGTTTGCATAACGAATAGCATCTGCTACTTGACCATTCGAGATAACATCTCCTAAAGACATACTAACGATATGTACATCTGAGCGATTTGCTGCATTCACTAGTGCATCACTTACACCGTCTTTTTCAGAAGAAGTGTTGATGACAACGTCCTCCACACAACGATAAGGAATAAGGTTTGCTTTGTATGCGACTCCAACTGTAGCTCCTCCACCTGTACGAGGTGCTGCTATAGTACCTCCCATCTGCGTACCATGGCCACATTGGTCGTGTGGAGAATCTAGGGTGTCATCTTCCCACCACCACCAACCTTCGGTGACATGTGTACTTTGCGGGTCAATGTAACGACCTCCAGATTGTCCAGCAGTAAATTTTGAACGTAATTTAGATTGATTGTCAGAAGTACCCGTATCCAATAGCGCAACTCCAATATTATTGCCCTGGCTATAATTCCAAGCTGCAGATACATTCAAGCCATCAAATGTCCACGGACGCTTTACACCTGGGCTGATAGTTGTATAATCATTGCTATTAATATTACTGGAACCCGAATTACCGCAGCCAGAATCATTTTTTAAACTATTATGATTCACATCTGGCTCGATAGAATAGCCCATCGGGTCTGCATAGCGTACCAAAGACTTCTCTGCGCGAAGTGCTTTTACTACTGCTAAGCTTTTAGTCTTCACTTGAATAACTGGTAAATTATCCTTTATGCGTACATTTGCCGCTCTAGTGAAATCAATATTTTCTGTACTGGAAACTTTTTCTATGATAGCGATCACTTCTTCTCTTGCTGCAATCCATTCGCTACTCTGAAGGTCAATTTGGTGGATAGTACTATTCAAGTTTTGGTAATCACGTGGCTGGTATCCAATGCTTAGGATGCCGTCGCTGTTGCTTAGCGCGCTCCATACTACTTGGTCTGAAACCATTTGCCACCAAAATTCATTTTCTGCGTGTAATTTTTTAAAGATGATTTGTTCGATTTCAGGGCTTGACAAAAGTTCATTGGTGTTAGACGCTGTCTCTAAAGTTTCTTTTTGACAACCAAAGAGCAAAATGCACGCGAATGCGTATAGCGTAAACTTTTTCATGTGTGTGTGGTATTGTGTGTGTTTAAAATGGTACGCTTAAATTCACCTTTCAGCGAATTTTCGCTAAAAATAATAATACTTCAATTTTCACCTTCGCTCTTTCAGCGAATTTTCGCAAATGTATAACAATATTTTATTTTTATTAACTTTTTATAGCGAAAATTCGCTTTTTTTAACAGAAAAGGTGGTTTTCGTCTGTATTTAGACAGCGAAAATTCGCTAAATTTTCAAAAATCTGATTCTGAAAATTTATGGGCGAGTTGTAGATTGGTAAAAAATCGGGAAGAATAATGATAATTCTAAGGCAACTATTCAGTATAACAGAGAGCAGAGACCGTTTCACTATGAGAACAGAGACAAGGATGATGAAAAAGTCGTATTTTAAGTCTCTATTCCCTGCCCGACGGCAGGCGGGTCTCAACAAAGTGGTCTCTGCTCTCTCTTCTGAATAATTAATTCTAAGTGTGGCTTGGTACTATTCCTCCTCCTCTACTTGTTCTGTTTCGTATTCAAATTTTTTGCGATAAAAATGTACCCCTGCTCCGTATAGCCACCCTACACGTCCTTCTTTAGTTTGTACTTTTATCCAGGGCTCGTCGGTGGTGTATCCTTCAAATAAGTCCAGTTTTTGTGTAAACTCTGTGATCTCATCCATAAAGTAAACCTGCTCATACAAGGGCATTTTTTGCATTACACTACTAGTGAGCGTAGGCTTTTCGCGTAGGTTCATGCCTCCAATCGTGACGTACAGCACTGTGCGTTTGGTTACGGTTGCTGGCGAATTCAGTTTTAGTGCTGGCGTTTTTGGTGCTTCGGGCTTCGTGATGCTATCGAGTATTTCGGTGGTTGGTATTTCTTCGCTTTCGGCGTTCGCTTGGCGTTCGCTTTGTTCGCGCTCGCAGCGTGGAATGGTCACTAAAATAAAACTTATAAAAAATACTGCCACTATCATTATCTCAATGCTAGGTAGTAGTCTGGATGCGTCCTTTTTTTCTTTTGCCATATATTGAAATTATGCATTTAGCTGTCAATAAGTAGATTGCAAAAGTAATAAGAATTGCTTTATTCTCCTTCTTCACGCTTCCAAATGGTGGAGCAACGACCGCGATCACAATCCATCTTGCGTTGCAATTCCCCATGCTCGTCGTACATTAAGAGTTCTCCATCCTCATTATCGCCATCAAGGTAGGTGCCTTTGGCTTTTAATTTGCCTGTTTCATAGTATTCTATGAATGCCCCATTTTCATTATTATCCTTAAACTGTACACGCTCCTTTACTTGCCCATTATCATAATAGCCGACCCACTCGCCTTGCATTTGATTATCTTCATACTTACCCTCTAGTTGCACTTGCCCATTGGCATGAAAAGCTTGGAATAGTCCGTGATATTTGCCATTTACATAAGTCTCTACGTATTGTATGTCACCACTTTCATAAAACAATTTCCGTGTACCATTCAAAATGTCGGCTTCAAAAATTGCCTCCTCTATGAGTTTTCCCTCATTGTCGTATTCCATATAGTTTCCCTCTTTCTGTTGGGTTTTCTTATTGATGGTATAGCGTTTCGTTAAGATGCCTGCATCATTTTTTTCCTCCATCGTTTTTAAACCAGAGCAAGCTGCTAAAATCAGTAGAGATACTATAAATGAAAATACCTTAGCCATAAATCGTAGTTTTAAAGGCTATCCGCCTAAGGTTGCCTGATACAATTTTTGAAAAAATCATGAATCTGGAATCAAGCCCGATAACCATGTGGGGCATCAATCATATATCTACCTAGCTTTTCAAGCAGATTTATGATTGATGATGTAAGATTTATTTGATTTTTGATTTGGGCAAAGTTAGGCGGATAGCCGTTTTAAAGTGTAAGAAGCTGTTTTAAAACACCTTCTAAGAGCAAAACACGTAATAAATAACGATAAAAGCCCAAAAAGGCACATGTCTAATTGGTTTTTTTAATCCGGGAAACGCCAGCTTATACCAAAGGCATAAAAGTTAAAATCGCTTGTTAGTCCCGTTCCAAAAGAAAAATCTAACTGCAAATCAGGACGTACGATATAGGCTACACCGCTATCAAAGGAACTTGAAAATTCCTCGAACTTAAACCAATCGCCATATAACTCGGTAAAAAAACTCCATTTATCCGTTAGTCCAAAACCTATGGAGTAGGTATAGGTGAGCGCGTTATTATCCTGTCCGAAATAATCTATACCAATATTATAGGTGCATCCAATCCGACTATTTAGGGGGTGCGAAAGGCTTAACTTATGGCGCATGCCCGTCGCATCTGCTGTAGAATTGGTACTCCCTGTGGGTGCGATAAGGTGTCCGACATAGGCGAGTTGTAAGGCATCTTTATTTATTAAGCCCCATTTCAGGCCAAATTCAATATCATTGACCCCCAATTCGCTCTTTTCTTTTGCAGCAAATTTGTAAAGATTTAAATTGGTGATAAGGCGCAATTCTACATTATTTGCCACCCCATATCGGAAAAGGTTATTATTCACATTCCAGAGCTGCACGCCTGCATCTTCGTAGAACATCGAACCCATTTCCACATGAAAATACCCATTAGGCACAGTTACGGAAGCATCAGAAGCCCCAGGACGGTCAGTAATAAGATTTTGGGCTTGACCGCTAAAGGACAAAAAGAGTACGACTAAAAGAATATTGTATTTCATGTTTAGCTGTTTGTTTATTATTTAACTCGTGTACACATAAACCGAATCAGCAAACGTATTAAATAGCATCGTTTGGATATTGGTAGCGAGGTATGTTTGCTCTAGGCGTTGGAAGTGTGCTTTGTTCATGTGTATAGGTGCTGGAAAAATTGCGTATTTGTACCTGTAAATTCTTCCAGAAGTCCACGTTGGACTTCTGGAAACTCATGGAAGACTTGCATCCAAATAGACCAAAAGCCTTGATTTATTACGATAATCTTGATTAGGGGTAACATTATTTCTCGTATAGATTGGTCAGCGTTTGCATATTTACTATTTGTTTCTACCGCTTCTGCCCAAGCTTTGATTCTTAGTTCGTATCTTCTATCAGAAGCTTCTGCCCATACTAACGTACCAACTCTTGGAGGATGCTTTTGCAGACCTACTAGATTGAGTGTCGCTTGTATTCTATTTCGTAAATTATCATCTATGATATTGTCAGGTATCTTCACAATACCAGAATCATCATAA
>JAHDCQ010000475.1 GCA_020629845.1 Saprospiraceae bacterium
TTCCAATTTTTTCCATTTCAAAGCTTGGAAAAATGACAAGCGATGCGGCTGAAAATAAGGACTCACTAAATTGGCGGCATTAGAAAATTCTAAGCGATCATTAGTATAATCATAAGCCCAAATCATAGAAAACCTTGGGGTGCTATAATTCCATTCTAACTCAAAACCCTGCACGAATATATCGCTGTAAAAATAAGGATTTTCATCCCGCGAAAAATCAAGGGCTTCCGTCCATACATCTACGATACGCTTATTGAAAAGGGCAAAATTCAGCTTCCAATCGTGTTTAGCATAGCGCAAACCGATACTAGTTTGCCGATTTTGCACAAAAAAAGAAGGGATGTCGCGCAACTCGTCAGCTACCGTCCAAAAGCTATTTTCTAGGGCGTGGCGCGTGTAGGATTCCCAACGATTGAGCAATTGGTGCTGCTGCCCGTAATGCGCGTGCAGGGTTATGGCATTCGTCAAAAGATAGGAAAAATGCAGGCGTGGCTCCCACAAATTGGGCATATAAGCCGAGCGAATATGCGACCAACGCAGCCCCAATTCCACTTGCATATTCGGAATGGGCTGCAAACGTCCTTGCAGAAAGAGCGCGTGTTCTGCATTAGCAAAATCGTCATCATAAGGCGTGGATTCCTGTCCAAAAAAGATGAGCCGATAGAAGCTCGTACTCTCTAAATGTTGAAAGGTATAGCCGCCGAGCAAATAACCATTTTTAAGCGTATAGCGCGTATCCACTTGAAATTTACGCTGATGGAGCCTATTCCATTGGTCGCGCCTGTCTTGTGCTTCGCGTTCGTCTAGGTTTTGAAAGTATTGGTATTCGTTGCGGTAGTTGCTTTGTGCAAGGTTCCATCGAGTTTGTAGTTTATTTGTCCAATCGTGTTCAAAACGCAGGCTATAACCCGAAGTCCGCGTAGATAAACTATCGAGTTCATCGGGGCGGTCAGGGTAATCGTGCAGCAAGGTAAATTCATTTTGTAGGTAAATAAAATTGGCATACAAACGACTATTTTTATGGATGTGATATTGCAAACTTGCCGAAAAATCGCGAAAGTGGAGTTGTGGTTTTAAGGCTACCTCTATATTGTAGGAATCCTTATAAAATTCCACATTTTTTAACTCGCCATTTTGATTGCTTTGGGTGTAATATTCCCTAAAAATACGGTTTTGTCCATTCGTTGGATGGGCATTGCGCCATGCTAGTTGCAGTCCCATCTTTTTATCGAAAAGAGGCAAGCGCAAACCAATATTGCTATACAAAAAGTCGCCGTAGAGTTTGACTTCCAGGGAATCGGCGGGCTGATTGTTGCTAGAAAATAAAATGCTACCGCCTGCCTGCCCATCATCTTCTGCGGAGGTGCCATTGCGGGTGATTTCGATTTTATCCACCATAAAGGGATTGATGGAACTCAATTTGCCATAAAAATGACTGCTTTGCACAATCGGGATGTCATTCCATTCAAAAGTCGTTTGGTCTGGCGGACTGCCGCGCATTTGCACCTCCGTTAGCGATTCTGCGGAATTGTACACGCCTGCTACCAATTGCGCTGCCGAAAGCGCGTCATTATCCCCTTTGCCTGCTAAGAGCGGCATGGCATCCGTGCGAATAATTTGACTATTATGCTCGCTATCTTCGGTTTGCCAAGCTATTCGATTGCTCACAATAACTTCCCCTAGCACGTGCGATGCAGTCGGTAAAATCAGGGGTGTATTAGGACTTTCCAGCAGCTTTTTTACCGTAGTTTGTAGTGTTTTATAGCCCAAATAACGCACTTCCACGACTTCATTTTTACTGAAATAGCCTTCTAGTTGGAAGTTGCCTTTCGTGTCGCTTGTTGTTGCTTGTTCGAGTGTAGGCAGCCACACCACCGCAGCTGTGAGTGTTTCGCCATAGCTATTTTCGATACGTCCTTGAAGTTGTATAGGAGCGCGTTTTTGAGTGGCTTCTAGGCGTTTAGCTTGTATACTATACACGCCTTCATCCAGCAAAATATAGTTTCTATCTAAGGAAGAAAAAGCTACACCAAGTACCTCTTCGCGGCTACCATCACAGGAGAAACTAAATGTGCCTTGCGGTAGGTTTTGATGACTATAATTAAAGGTAAGCTCAAACTCGGCTTCTAGCGATTTAATGATTTCCATAGCCGTTTGCTGCTTAAATTGGACTTGGTGAACACTTTGGGCTTGGGCAAAAAACGTACCCAATAGCGCGATAAACAAAACGCTACTCAGCCGAAAAAAGAATGTTGTTTGCTTGTATTTCATACGTCCAGCCCATTGAATCTGCTAAATAACGTACTGCTTTTTGGAGGTCGTTGGTTGGAAGTACGCCCGAAAATTCAATCTCTGTATCTACATTTTTCGCTTGGATATTTAAGTCATAAAAACGCGTTAAGTCGTCCAGAATATCCGCTATTTTATCCTTTTCATAAATGCGTTCTCCACTCAACCAATCAGGGCGTTCGGAATTAAGTGCTTCAACAGCCACTAAGCGATTTTTGTTCACGCGCACTTGTTGTCCTGCTTCCAAAATCGTTTGCCCACTTGCCGCTCGAACTTCCACACTTCCTTCAAAACATTGTACGCGCATGGCATCATCGCCTAGCCAAATATCGAATTGTGTGCCTAGCACTTGAATCGTGCCTTGTGTGCTTTCTACGGTAAAAGTCGCGCCTTTTGTCACCTCAAAAAAGGCTTGCCCTTTCAAAGCAATGCGTCGTTCCACTTTCCAATTCGATGCATCATAGCGCACTTCCGAACTTGGACTCAATTGGATGCGTGTGCCATCGGCATAGATAATTTCTTGGGTTTCTTTGGGGGCTGTTTTTACTTTTTCTTCCGCAAAGAAAGTCATATACAACAAGCCTCCTAGCAAGGCAACACACAATAGCGCAAGCACTATCCACCACCACTTTCTATTTGAATGCTTGGGCATTTCAGAGGAATTTATATGCTGCTGCATATCCTCCCACATACTAGCCGTTGGGCGTGTCGCGATGCCGAAGTTTTCTTGCTGCGATAAGGTAGCGCGCAAGTTTTCTAAGTCGACGACTTCTGCCAAACGCGCTTCTTCCTCCGCAGAGAGTGTGCCTTCTAGCCATTTTGCAAGTGCGATATGTTGTTGTTCTTCGTTCATATTTATAGTGGGGAATGTAAAATTTATTCGTTTGTAAAACGTAGCAAGCAGGCTTAACCCTACCGTCTTTTCAAATTAGGG
>JAHDCQ010000476.1 GCA_020629845.1 Saprospiraceae bacterium
CTAATACTTAATACCTTGTACCTGATACCTAAATTAACTAAAAGCCAAATAGGACTGAACAATATGGGGATTTTTGATCGTTTTTTTGGAAGTACTAAACAGGAAGCACAACAGCCCGATATTACCTTCGGACGGTATAGTGACACCTATAAAGAAGAAGATAACTACGATGCATGGAATGCAGCCCTGACGCATTTCGAGCAAGCAGAGTATATCCAATCCTACCATAAATTCTTTGAATATCTCCGCGACGAACAGGAAGATAATGTCCGCTATTGGGAGCAAGATGGTATGCTGCATTTTGAGTTTTTTCAAGGCTCGAAGAAAGTATATGGCATCGCAACTGCCGACCAACTGAAAGCCATGGCAAGTATCGCTAAAGCTGAAGAACTCAATGTAGGCTTTATGCGCCGCTTGATGGAGTATAATTTTGGGCTAAAATATAGTCGCTTTGCTTTGGGAGAAGATAATACCATCTGCATTATTTTTGATACTTATACGCTCGATGGTTCGCCTTACAAACTCTACTACGCACTTAAAGAAATGGCAGTAAATGCCGACAAGCAAGATGATTTATTGCTCGATGAATTCAAGGGCTTGCAGGCAGTCGATAGCTCGCATTTGCATCCCATCCCTGAGGCAGAAAAGCGCGTGAAGTATGATTTTGTGCAGCAAAAAATAAGAGCAAGCCTCTCTGAAATTGATAATGGCAAATTGGATGTCAATAAATACCCTGGCGCAATTGCTTATCTCTTGCTGAGTTTGACCTATAAATTGGACTATCTCATCAAGCCCGAAGGCTATATGATGGAAACTCTAGAGCGTATTCATCGGCAGTATTTTGCAAAAGATAAAAAAACGAGCATTCAGAAAAACCAGGGCATGTATAAGGAATACCAAAAGCTGTTAGCACGTCCTGAAGCGGATTTTTTCAAGGAAATGTATCGGGTACGGGCTACTTTTGGCATCACAAGTCCTGAAAATCATGACCGCTTGCTGGGCTTCATTGATGGTGAGTTGAAAAATATGGATTGGTACTACGAAAATGGACACCCTAGCGTCGCGCTTGCCATTCCGACTTATATCGTAGGTTTTTCGCTTTTTAATTATGCTTTACCAAAGCCCGATAAAGCCTATTTACATCTCTATTTTAGGATTTTAGAATCGACTTATTTTCAGGCTTTAGGTTTTCAGAATGACTTTTTTGATGTCAAGAATAAAGAGTTCAATAAACGTGCCATCCGACGAGCGATTGAGCAAATACGCACCCAAAACCTAGCGCGTTATCCTAAGCTAAATCCCGTAATTGGCAGCTTAGATTATAGCGATGTGCCGAGCTTTGCAAAGTCTTACCTTTTAATGATTCGCAATTTGGATTTGACGAAACGGGTGCGTTAATTCAGGTCTTTCTGCTCACATAAATTAACGATAGAGCAAGTAGCACAGTTCGGACGTTTACTAAAACACACGCGTTGACCGTGATACATAAAAGCTTCATGGTGGTCATAGACTTGCTGTGCGCTCCAATCAGCAGGTAAAAGTCCGAATAGCATCGAAGAAGCCTTAGCAATACTTGTCTTTTCAGCAATTATGCCAGTCCGTTTCGCCACCCTCAAATGATGCGTATCTACTACTAAAGCAGGAATGCGTAGTCGACTAAAATTAAGCACGGCAGCACTCGTTTTTGCACCAACGCCTCGCATTTCCTCTAGCCAATCGCGCGCAGCTTCAGGAGGCATATTTTTTAAGAAATCCAAACTAATCTCTCCATTATTATGCTCATAAATACGCTGGAGGGCATCCTGAATATATGCTGTTTTTTGGAGGGCATAGGTAACGGAATGAATGCAAGCTTCTACATCAGCAGGCAGGGCATTTTTTACTGCTTCCCAAGTTGGAAATGTGGTAATAAGTTGTTGATATGCCTGTGCTGTTGTTTCATTTTTAGTACGATGCGATAGCAAAGCACTCACCAATTCGCTCACAGGGTTTTTATCACTAAAATACGGAAAAGGCGCGCCATGTCTAGCGCATAGGATGTCATGTATTTTGAGTAGACGTGCTTGCATGATTATTTTGGATGCCTAACAAGCTTTCATTGTCTAGGGTTCACAACTTTACTTAGGAGATAGATTCAATTGCCTAAACAATTGCTTCTTACTGCTAGTCTGTACCTCGCCACTTTGCATATCGTTGATTTTCAGGTCTTCGATGGCTACGCGCACTAAACGCAATACAGGAAAGCCCACCTGCGCGCACATACGTCGTACTTGTCGGTTTTTGCCTTCTTGTAAGCGCAGTTCTACCCAAGTAGTCGGAATATTAGCACGGTAACGAATCGGAGGGTTCCGTTCTGGTAGCTTCGGTTCACTCTTCAATCGCTTGACTTTGGCGGCTTTGGTGCGATACGTTTTTTTATTAATACGAATATCCACGCCTTTACTCAATTGCGCGATAGCTTTAGGTGTGATGTCGCCCTCTACTTGTACCCAATACGTACGTTCGTGCCGATTTTTTGGATGCAATAAGCGATTATTGACGCTTTTATCATTGGTTAAAATCAGTAGTCCTTCACTATCTCTATCCAATCGCCCAACAGGATAGACATCTTCTGGAAAATCCATCAAATCGGCAAGTGTAACATGCTCAGGCACTTCCTTTGTGAACTGACTGAGCATGTTGTAGGGCTTATAGATTACAAAATAATGCTGCATTATTACACATTAAAACGGAAGTGCATCACATCGCCGTCCACCACTATATATTCTTTACCTTCTACACCCATTTTACCCGCATCTTTTACTGCCGATTCCGAGCCGAGCGTCACGTAATCATCGTATTTTATCACCTCCGCACGAATGAAACCTTTCTCAAAATCGGTATGAATAAC
Organism: Saprospiraceae bacterium; assembly: GCA_020629845.1. Taxonomy (GTDB): domain Bacteria; phylum Bacteroidota; class Bacteroidia; order Chitinophagales; family Saprospiraceae; genus JAAUTG01. The sequence continues at coordinate 2,891 of JAHDCQ010000476.1, forward strand.
TCCTGCGGCTTGCGGTGCTTTCCAGCCATCGCGGATTGTCCAAGCACGTACTTCTTTTTCCCCTGCGGTGAAGTAAGTGATAAGATTCAGGAGTTTATAGCAAGCACGAATCACGCGATTCACACCTGGTTCTTTCAAGCCCAAATCCGAAAGGAATTCCATGCGCTCGTCTTTGCTATCCAATTCTGCTACATCCGCTTCTATGCCTGCACTGATGTAAATCACCTCTGCCTTTTCATTCGCTACTGCCGTTTTGAATTGTTCGGTATATTCATTGCCATCTATCACTGAGTCTTCATCCACATTGCATACATATAGAATTGGCTTTGCCGT
>JAHDCQ010000067.1:0-18127 GCA_020629845.1 Saprospiraceae bacterium
TAAAAATACGCCCGTATACTCGCCCGTTCTTGCCAAGCAATAATGCCTACAAAAAAGAGCCAAATCAGGGTATTGAGTGCCAGTACGCTAAGGAGGCTGTCGGCAAAGTATTGGCGTACCCATTCGCCTGCTGCAAAACACAAAATGGCAAAAGCCACATAGCTCAATACGCGCCCCACTTGGTAAGGCACAGGGTAGTAGCGTTGCCCAAGCAAATAACTCGCTACCAACATGCTGGCGTAGCAAATCAGCGTCACCCAAGCGGCGGCGGTGTAGCTATAGAGCGGAATCAATAGCACATTTAGCACTATCGTAATAATCGCCCCGCCCACGGAAATATACGCGCCCATCTTTGTACGGTCAGTGATTTTAAACCAAACCGAAAGCGTATAATACAAACCAATGCAGAGGTTCGCCAAGAGCAAAATAGGCACTACATGCAGGCCTTCCCAATAAATTTCTTTCCGCAGTATATGCTTAAAAATATCCACATAAAGCGAAACGGTGAGGAAACCCAGCGTGGCGGCTATCGCAAAAAACTTAGCGACATCGGCATAGAGTTGTTGGGCATTGGCTTCGGTTTTTTGCCTAAAAAAGAAGGGTTCTGCCCCATAGCGAAAGGCTTGTGTAAAGAGCGCGATAAGCATCGCCAACTTATAGACTCCGCCATAAATACCGAGTGCAACTTCGCGTTCTTCCTCTGTGCCAGGCGCGAGATAGAGCATGGTTTTTCTATCGAAGACTTCATTTATTACATAGGCAAAGCCCACCACTACCAGCGGCAGGGCGTAGCCTATCATTTTTTTCCAAAGTGCCTTATCAAAACTACCGAGTCGAGTCGAAAGCAGCGTGGGGGCATGTAGTAGGGTCGCTAGGAGGTTGCCGATTAAGTTGGCGACTAATACATAAAATACATCAAAGCCAGGCTGGTATATTTTTTCGATGAGGCTATATCCAAAAAAGTCCGCTCCCTGCGCGAGTATGTACGGACAGCCTTTAAGAAAGAAAAAATTCAGCGCAACCATCAGCACAATACTTGCAATACGAATGCTCGCAAAGCGTATCGGGCGCGATTGCAAGCGCAGGCGCGAAAAGGGAATTTCATTGATGGTATCTACGCACAAAATCAAAATGGCGAGGACGTATAAATTGGTATGTTCTGCCTGCAAAGAAGCCGATGCTATTAGGGGCGAAAGTGGCAACAGTATCGCGCCCAGCAGTAGGGTAGAGCCTACAATGGACAACATGCTGGTATGGAATGCCTTTGCTTCGGTGATGTCTGCATCGGTGGCATAGCGAAAGTAAGCGACCTCCATGCGGTAAGTGAAAACGACCATCAGCAAAGCAGTGAGCGAGTAAACATCGGTCAATACGCCAAAGTCCGCTACGGGCAGCACTGCCGTGTGTAGCGGTGCTAACAATAGCAAATTGATGAAACGCCCCAAAATGGAGCTAATGCCATAAATGACGGTATCGCCTGCAAGTCGTTTTATAGACATTTTATTAATGGAAAATTGAGAATTGAAAATGAATAATGTTATATCGTTAGGCGACTTTAAGTTCACCTGAGGATTAGAACCAATTAAAGCTCAATGCGCCAAGATAAGATAGGAATGATACCGAGTTGGTATTTAGTCACTATTTTTTCTTGTACCACATCATAATACTCAAATGCGATGTTTTGGGCATTTGTTGCATTTTGAATATCTAAAGCAAACATGCTATTGTGTTTTGCTTTATTGCGTTTCCAATAGAGGCGCATATCCAACTTGAAATAGTCAGGAAATTGACGCGAAAAATCATTCACATCTGTATAGCGGGTGAAAAAAGCATCGGAAGCCATAATATCAATCGTATTGCTACGCGCACCACCGCCATAAGCAAGTCGGGCATTGAGTCCGAAAATGCGTTTAGCTTTCTTTTTTTGCTTTGTCCACTCTTTGCCGCCTGTGAGGTTGAAGGCGTAGTTGTTGTTCCAGCGCGTGGCTTGCCAATCGCCATTGTCATCCTGAAATTCGGACTCAAAGAGCGTGGCATTCGCAATGAAATAGTAGTCATTGGTGATGTAGCGTTGTAGGCTGGCTTCTATGCCGTAATTGCGGGCTTTGCTATCAGTCGGACTGGCTTCGGGAAAGGCAATTAACTCAAAGGTATTGATGGTATTGCTGCCATCTAACTGATTGATGCTAGGGCTGATATTTTGCCAATACCATTCGACTTGTAGATTGGTGCTAGGCGTGAAACGATGTTTGTAGTTTAAGCCGAGTTGTTCGGATTCCAGTCTGCCATAAGGGAAAAGTTGGCTATGGTGTCCATAGGCAAGATGGAGCGATTGCTTGGTCGTCATTTGATAGTTTAAAGAAAATCTAGGCTGTATTTGTGTGGAGACATTCGGATTGGTAAGAGAGCCGTTTAAAAAGTCTTTGTTCGTAACAAGTGTATGCATTCCCGCATCAGCTTTGAGTTTGGAATTGAATTGATGTGTCCAATTCGCATAAGCGGAGGTGATACCTGGCTCATAGTTTTGAGCTTGTTCTGCTTGTCCCATTATCCAGCTATATTGCGTATAGGACGCGCCTAGTTTTAAGCGATTTTTAGCATCGAATCTGGTGCTATATTCGGTACGAAGAGCGGTTTTTTGTTGCTTGAGTTCATTGATATTACCTATACCCACAAAGTCGCGGATGCTTCGGGTATTATCGGCTTGTGAATGGGCAACACTGGTTTTCCAATAGCCTTGTTGCCCCACAGCAATGCCATGCGTACCACCCACTATGAGCATATTGGACTGAAAATTAATATCGAACATCGCTTTTTGCTCCGTCCAAAGGCTACTATCGCGTTGTCCTTCGAATACATTGGAACTTTTGCCCCATATACCGAAAAGGGTAAAATTGCCTTGGTTCTGTGTAGGGAGTGATAAATGGACAGCCGCATCTTGAAAATTAATGGCTTCGTCGCCCAAGTCTACACCTAAGTTGGAGAGCAGACCGAGCGTGGAATAGCGGTAATTAGCGAGATAGGAAGCCCTCGATTTTTTGCTTATTGGGCCTTCTGCGGCTACATCTATGCCGATGAGTCCAATTTGCCCGATGAACTCATGGCGTTCGTCATTGCCTTTACGAAGACGCATATCTAGCATTCCACCAATGACATTTCCATCTTGCGTAGGAAAATTTCCTTTATAAAAACGCGAATCGCCTAGCATCTGTGCACTGAGCATATTTACGCCTCCGCCATTGAAGGTCGGTAAATCGGTGATAGTGCCTGCATTAGCGGTATGATTTGGGTTTACAATTTCTAGACCTTCCAATCGCCACGAGAGATGGTTGGGGGAGTTGCCCCGTACCGAGATATGGTTGGCTTGGTCATTCATGGCTATTACGCCTGCATGATTTGCCATCATACGCGCGGGGTCGTAGAAGGTAGCAGGGAGGCGCAGGGTTTCTTCTATGGTAATGCTGTGCGTACTTAGTGGTGATGTTGCTTCTAAGCGTGTTGCTTTTACCATAATCGTATCTATCGCGCTTGTGCTGGGATGTAAGACGATTTCTAAAATGAGTTCTCTACCTGTTTCTACTAAAATAGGTACGTTTAGTGTTTTATAGCCTTCTGCACTAACCTGTAATTGATGCCTTCCTATTGGTATCGCGTCTATTCGGTACTTGCCTGCTATGTCCGTAGTGATATTATCAACTATCGAAGCTATTGCTAATTGGGCATTGCTTATCGGGCGATAGGTTTCCACATCTAGGATAGTCCCTCTTAAGGTCTGTTGGACTGTTTGGGATAGCCCTAATTGGCAGATAAATATCAGTAAGTAAAGTAGTTTTATTTTAAGCATGTTGATTTTTATATCTTGTGCATATTTACAAAAGAAACGGATGTGGAGAAATAATCAAATAATAAATTATAAAAAAAAATATAAATAAGTAGCCCGAATCGAAAACATCCGTCGTAATTTGCGTAGAAACTTATAGAACAACAATTTATAATGTACATTTTTTTAAGGTATATTGACGTGCCTTATTAAATTTTTATTCAAAAGCCTAACAACTTATGAAGCGAGTGCTAATAACTGGCGCGGCGGGATTTCTAGGATCTCATCTTTGTGACCGATTTATAAAGGAAGGATACCATGTTATTGGTATGGATAATCTTCTAACGGGTGACTTGGTTAATATTGAACATTTATTTCCATTAGCAGAGTTTGAATTTTATTATCACGACATTACAAAATTCATTCATATACCTGGTGATTTAGATTATATTCTCCACTTTGCATCTCCTGCAAGCCCTATTGACTACCTGAAAATGCCTATCCAAACACTTAAAGTAGGAGCTTTAGGTACGCATAATGTCATGGGCGTAGCAAAGGCTAAAAATGCCCGTGTTTTAGTCGCTTCTACTTCGGAAGTGTATGGTGATCCTTTAGTACATCCGCAAACGGAGGATTATTGGGGAAATGTGAACCCGATTGGGCCTAGAGGCTGCTACGATGAAGCAAAACGTTTCTTAGAGGCTATTACTACAGCATACAATACATTTCATGGCGTAGAAACTCGTATGATACGTATCTTTAATACGTATGGTCCACGTATGCGTGTGAACGATGGTCGTGTATTACCAGCATTTTTCTCGCAGGCTATTCGAGGAGAGGGCTTGACTGTCTTTGGAGATGGTTCGCAAACGCGGGCATTCTGCTACGTAGATGATTTGGTAGAAGGAATTTATCGTTTATTATTAAGCGATTATGATGGGCCTGTCAATATTGGAAATCCAGATGAAATTTCTATTTTGGATTTTGCGAAAGAAGTCATAGCAATGGTAGGTAATCCTGATGCGCATATTGTTCATAAGGGTTTACCTAAGGATGATCCAAAGGTTCGCCAACCAAATATTACCTTAGCAAAGAAGGTGTTAGGCTGGGAACCTAAGGTTTCTAGAGCAGAAGGAATGCGTAGATCGTACGAATATTTCAAAAAAGTGGTTAAAGTAGAGGCAGAAGCGGTTTAAAGGTTTCCTTTTTTAGATTTAGATAGCTAGATTTGTGCTTTTTGTAAAAACATGAATCAATTAGCTGTATACAATATACAAATTATATAAGAGTTAAGAGTAAGGCTTTCAGTTATATCTAATAGGTATAATTGAAAGCCTTTTATTTGCATATCATATACAGACTTTCTTACTTGATATATTATGAAAAAGGGCTTAGGGTTTTTATTTTTTATTTTTGTTTTTTGTGTGAATTTAGTTGCACAAGTGCCTTTCTTCACAGAGGAGCAAGCACGACAAGAGCTAGAGCGTCGTGGTTTGGATGAGAATGAATTCAATACTCGTTTGCAAGAAAAAGGAGTGGACTTATATAGTCTGAATCCAGAAGAATTAAGCCCTTTTGAAATAGAAAGAATCCAGCAAGTCGTGCAGGAAACACTTGCTGAGATGGAATCGGAGAAGGACTTCGATATAGAAACTACAGTTGAAGAAGAAGTAACTGATGAGCTAGAAGAAGAAGTGGATGAGCAACTGGAAAAAGAAGTTAAAGAAGGACTGGCCGAGGAAGCTGCAGAAGAAAAGGTAGAAGAGATTGTAGAAAAAACGATTTCAGAAATATATGGACATCAACTCTTTCGTGACCAACAAATAGAACCCTTATTAGACCCTAGTAATACCGCTCCTCCTGATTCTTATATACTTGGTGTAGGCGACCAAATTATCGTTTCAATATGGGGAACTTCTGTATTGCAAAATGGAAAATATGAGATAGATAGTGAAGGCTATATACGACCTGCTCAGATGCGCCCCATTTTTTTGAAGGGTATAGCGTACAAGAAAGCAAAGGAGATTATTCGGAGTGGATTTCGACAGCGTTACCGTTTTTTGCCAGAACAGTTTGATGTAACCCTTGATTTTTCTCGAACAATTAATGTCAATATTATTGGTGAAGTAATAGATCCTGATACCTATACCTTACCAGCACTTAATACTGCAATTAACGCACTTGCTGCTTCAGGAGGTCCTAATAACATTGGTTCTGTCCGAAATATTCAAATCGTTCGTTCAGGTGAAGAGCCTAAATTTTTAGATTTATACGAGTTTCTCCAAAACCCCGCCAAACAAGATGATTATTTTTTGCAAAATAATGATCACGTTTATGTGCCAGTAGCAGAAAAGATTGTAGAAATACAAGGGGCTGTGAAGCGTCCATTCAAATATGAATTGCTTAAAGAAGAGAATTTAATCGAATTGATTGATTTTGCAGGCGGATTAGTAGATAGTGCTTATCAGAGTAATATACAGGTAGAACGTTTCCAGAATGATGAACGTCAAATATTAGACGTTAATTTAAAACGACTGTATGATAATAATGGCAATTTCCCACTATTAAAAGGCGATAAAATTTCTATACGAACCATTCCTAAACCCTATGAAAATTTTGTAACTATTGAAGGGGAAGTGCTCATCCCAGGCAAATTTCAACTGACACAGAAGATGCGGATTAATGACTTAGTAGAAAAAGCCGTACTTCGCAGAGAAGCCAAAACTGATCGAGTTTTTTTAAAACGATTTGAAGCAGATTCTACGGTTCAATACTTTCCTCTAAATCTTGATAGTATTATCAATTTCCCCGCTATCCAGACAAATATGCAACTCCAGCCTAGAGATGTGTTAATGATAGGGAGTAAAAGTATTGAGGCTGATAAAGGAACGGTGACCATTCGAGGAGCGGTAAGAGCTCCCATTGAAATGCCTTTTGATTTAGGTCAAGATTTAAAACTAGAAGAGGCTATTACTTTAGCAGGAGGGCTACATCCCGAAGCTTACCCCATCGGCTATTTAAAACGTAAGAACCCCAATAATAAAGAACAATTAGAATGGCGGCGATTTAATGTAATCGAGGCTGTATCTAATCCGACTTCTGAGGATAACTTTACCCTCATGCCCTATGATACTATTGAGATATTGGCTAATCCTACCTTCACCGATCAATACCAAGTTCGGGTAGCTGGTGCTGTTAGGAACGGTGGAGACTTTCAATATGATGAAACACTCACACTAAAAGATGTCCTCACGCTTGCAGGAGGTTTGAAACTAGAGGCGGCTTCCAACCAAATTGAAATATTCCGTTTAGTAATGCGTGAAAATCAACCCACCCAGACCAATGTGGCTACCGTAGAAGTAGATGAAGATTTCAATGTGCCTATCGGTGGAGAATTTCCACTTGCTCCCTTTGATTTGATAGTAGTCCGCTCAGTACCAGATTTTGAAATGTTTCAGACTATAAATATTAATGGCGAGGTTTTATATCCAGGAACTTATGCTTTATTAGACAAAAATGAACGTTTATTAAGCGTGATTGAACGTGCTGGCGGGCTTACCGAAGAGGCATTTCCGCCGGGGGCGACTCTATATAGACAATTAGATTCTATAGGATATGTAGTAATGGAACTAGATGAGGTGCTAAAAGATAAAGATTCACGCTATAATTTTATCTTAAAAGAGGGGGACATAGTCGCTATTCCTAAGAAAGAAGATTTAGTGACCATACAAGGAGAAATTCGAGCTAGAGAGCTTTATCCTGATAAATATCTTTCAAATGGTCGTATCAACACGGCTTACCATTCAGGAAAACGAGCCAGCTTTTATATTAATCGTTATGCAGCAGGTGTAGGTGAAAATGGTAAAAGAGGACTGGTAACTGTGGAGCATCCGAACGGACGCATCGTGAAAACTACAGATTTACTTGCCTTCAAGATTTACCCAAAAGTCCAAAAAGGTTCTATTATTAATGTAGGAAAGAAACCACCGAAGGATTTAGACCGAGAACAACGAGAGCTAGAACGCGAACCAGTAGATTGGGGTAGAGTACTTGCTGACTCTATCGGGCAGGCAGGTAGTATAATATCTTTGATTCTCTTAATTCAGCGTCTGTAACATAAAAGTGCTTAGCTAACTATGAAAAAAATATTAATTGCAAATAGAGGGGAAATAGCACTTCGCATTATGCGAACAGCGCGTAAAATGGGAATTAAAACAGTTGCCATTTATTCAGAAGCAGATAGAAATGCACCACATGTGCGCTTTGCAGATGAAGCGGTTTGCATCGGCCCGCCACCCTCTAATCAATCCTATCTCTTAGGGGATAAAATAATCGGACTTGCTTTAGAATTAGGCGTAGATGGCATCCATCCAGGCTATGGCTTTTTAAGTGAAAATGCAGGTTTTGCCCAAGCAGTTACCGATGCAGGCATCAACTTCATAGGCCCGCGCCCACATGCTATCGAGGTGATGGGTAGTAAACTCGCAGCTAAAGAAACCGTGTTAGCTTATGATATTCCGCTAGTGCCAGGTACAGAAAAAGCAATAGATGATGTAGATGAAGCTATCAAAATTGCAAAAGATATAGGCTTTCCCATTCTCATAAAAGCTTCTGCTGGAGGTGGAGGCAAAGGCATGCGTATCGTAGAACGCGCAGAAGAATTGGCAGAGCAAATGGAACGTGCCATTAGCGAAGCTACCTCTGCTTTTGGAGATGGTTCGGTGTTTATCGAGAAATATGTCACTTCACCCCGTCATATTGAAATACAAGTATTAGCAGATACACATGGCAATGTAGTACATCTTTTTGAGCGTGAGTGTTCGGTACAGCGGCGGCATCAAAAAGTAGTGGAAGAAGCACCTTCTTCTGTGCTTACGCCTGAAGTGCGCCGTTCAATGGGTGCAGATGCGGTAAAAGTAGCGCAATCCTGCGATTATGTAGGAGCGGGTACCGTAGAGTTTCTGCTCGACCAAGATTTGAATTATTATTTCCTTGAAATGAATACGCGCCTGCAAGTGGAGCATCCAGTTACGGAACTCATCACAGGCATTGATCTTGTAGAACAACAAATCCGAATTGCGCGAGGCGAGAAGTTGAGCTTTGCACAAGAAGATTTGAATATGACTGGACATGCGTTAGAATTGCGTGTCTATGCCGAAGACCCTAGTAATAATTTCTTGCCGAGCGTCGGTACACTTAGCACATATAATCCACCGAAGAGCGATTACGTGCGCCTTGATGATGGTTATGATTTAGGCATGGAAATTCCTATCTACTATGACCCAATGATTGCGAAGTTGATAGTATATGGCGAAAATCGTATGGATGCAATCCAGAAGATGCTACAAGCTATTGAAGACTACGATATTAAAGGCGTGGCTAATACGCTTCCGTTTGGCCGTTTTGTTTGTCAACATGAGGCATTCATTTCGGGTGATTTTGATACAAATTTTGTGAAAAAATACTTTACGGTAGAGCAAATTCATGGCGAACAAGAGACCGCCGAGGCAAAAGTTGCTGCTATGCTTGCTTTTCATGCTTATAATAAGGCGAAAAAGCAGCTTACAGTACCACAATACTAAGCCTTAGGCAGCAAACTATTTTGTAAACTCGTTCGTTAGGAGTGTGTATGAAATAAGATCGTAAATTTAGAGTAGCTAATTTTGTTCTTATTCCATACACAATCCTAAGAGAGTACACAATAGAATTGCTCAGATTATGCGGAATCTATACTTCATCCTTTGCTTCTTTTTAGTTCAACTTATTTTTTGTGTTCAGCTCTCTGCTACGCACAATCGGGCGGGGGAAATTCGTGTGGAGCAAATCGGTGACTGTAATGATTTGACCATCCGTGCTACTATCGTAACTTATACCCGTGAAAGCAGCGTGCAAGCTGACCGCGATACCTTAGAATTGATGTGGGGCGACGGCACATCTACCAAAATTGGGCGTTTTAATGGCGGTGGAAATGGCGAATCTTTGGGGAATGATTTCAAGAAAAACCTCTACATTGCCGAACATACTTATCCAGGGCGTAGCACCTATGTGCTTTCTATGACTGACCCAAATCGCATTGATGGAATTGTGAACATCCCAAACTCTGTCAATATTCCATTTCATATAAGCACCACTTATACCTTTTTAAATCCTCAATTTCAAGGCTGCAATAGTACACCTGAACTCTTACAACCACCTGTGGATAGAGGCTGTGTAGATGTGCCGTTTATTCATAATCCAAATGCTTACGATCCAGATGGCGATAGCCTTTCCTATCACTTGATAGAACCTCTACAAGCGGTAAATACTAATGTACCAAACTATTTCTATCCCGACCGCGTAGAGCCTGGCCCTGAAAATCAATTGACTATCAATGAAGTAACAGGCGATGTAGTATGGGACTCTCCAAAGTTTCAAGGAGAATATAATTTAGCCATTATTATTGTAGAATGGCGCAATGGCATCCCCATTGATACTACCATTCGGGATATGCAAATCACGATTGGAACTTGCCAAGAAAATTTACCCCCAGAAATAGAAACCCCTTTTGAAGAAATTTGTGTGATAGCGGGCGAGTTAATAGAATTTGATGTTGTGGCTACCGCACCACTTGAAGATTCTACACAGCAAGTACAGCTACAGGCTTTTGGTGGGCCATTCGTATTAGCTATTAGTCCAGCCGAGTTTGAAGACAATATCAACGAATATCGCACACAACCATCCACCAAACGCTTCCGATGGCACACGACCTGCGACCATATTTCGGAGCAAGCTTATTCCATTGTTTTTCGAGCCGCAGATAACTATCTAGGCACAGAAGGACTGGCAACGCTCAAGACGGTTCGTATAAAAATAGTTGGGCCGCCACCAGAAGATGTGCAGGCAGCTTCTGGGCAAAATGATATTACCATTAGTTGGGAAAATCCTTATGCTTGTGAAGATACAGAGACGGATTATTTCAAAGGCTTTTCGGTTTGGAGGCGTTTAGGTAGCAATCCGTTTCCTTTAGATACCTGTACTGGAGGGCTGGAAGGGCGTGGCTATGAACGTCTCGTGTTTAATTATTTTGAAACCAATGCCGATGGCTCGCGCTATGAATTTGTAGATAATGCGGTGGAACGCGGCCAGACCTATTGCTATCGAATACTAGGAGAATTTGCCCAAACTTCGCCCAATGGCAATTATAATTACAATCGTATTGCGAGTTTGCCTTCTGAGGAAGTTTGTGTGCAACGTGGGCGCGATATTCCACTCCTTACACATGTAAGTGTGCTAGAAACCAACGATTCAGAGGGGCAAATCGAAGTGCGTTGGTCAAAACCCAATGCAAGCGACTTAGACACTCTTCAAAACCCGCCGCCTTATGGCTATGAACTGTTTCGTGCCGAAGGAACAAGTGGAAGTTTTCAATCTTTGGGGCGTTTTGATGCAAATTCTTTTTCAGAAGCCAATGATACGTTATTTATAGATACAAATTTAAATACAGTCTCTAATCAATATGTCTATAAAGTTGCATTCTATGTGAATGGAGAAAATGAAGCCTTAGGTGAAACACCTACTGCCAGCTCTATTTTTCTAAATACCACTTCTACAGATAAAGCCGTAAATCTTGCCTGGCAAGAAAGTGTTCCCTGGGTGAATACTCGATATGTCGTCTATCAAGTAGAAGGTACGGAGCGTATTTTATTGGATACTATACTGGAAGCAAGTTACCGACATGAAGGCTTAGAAAATGGCGAAACCTATTGCTATGTCATTGAAAGCATTGGCTCGTTTGGCATTGCCAATATTATTGACCCTATTTTGAATTTTTCACAAGAAGCTTGTGCTGTTCCGCAAGATAATGTAGCCCCCTGCGCGCCTGAATTGGTGGTGCAAAATATCTGTGAAGATGAAACTACTGTTAGCTTTGAAGATTTTGAAAATGTACTGCAATGGACAAACCCAAACAATACCTGCCCCGATACGGATGATGTAGTAGGCTACAATATCTATTATGCTCCAACGGAGGACGCAGTTCAAGAAATTCTTGATTTTGTGAACGGCGCGAGTGATACGCTTTACTTTCACGCACCTGAAAATAGCATTGCAGGTTGCTATACCATAACGGCTCTGGATGGACTGGCGAATGAAAGCGCGCAAAGCAACCGCATTTGTGTGGATAATTGCCCAATCTATGAACTTCCCAATACCTTTACTCCAAATGGTGATGGTCAGAATGATGTCTTTAAGCCCTATCCTTATCGTTTTGTGGATAGAATAGAATTACAAGTTTTCAATCGTTGGGGCGAATTGGTCTTTGAAACAACTGAGCCTGCTATCAATTGGGATGGACGAAATTTGAATGGCGATAGCCTTGCAGAAGGAGTATACTATTATACTTGTTTAGTGTATGAAAGTCGTGTAGCAGGCATAGTGCCACAAGATGAATTATTAAAAGGATTTATTCAGCTTATAAAGGGCAATTGATTACTTAGTAGATTCCAACTATAGCGAGGTGAAAACCCATCCTTAATGTAATAGTCGCTTGGCTGAAATTCCTATTTCAGCCGTAAGCTGTTATCGAAACTTTGTTTCGAGTGCTGCTTTTGCTGCAATTCTGTGGGATGAAACGGAGTTTCGAGATCGCATTACGGCTTGAATATCTTCCGATAACTATACGGAACAAGCCAAACTACCATTTTTAGAGAGGAAGGGAAGAGGAATATGTTGCATTGCTTTCTAGGTTTGTCGATAAATAGATAGTTTTTTGACTTGTGGTTACGATTTTGTTGCATTTCACATTATGTTTACATCAAAACAAGAAAAATTTACAATGAAACTGCCACACTCGATAACACTCTTACTATTCGCATTTTTATTGCAGGGCTGTGCCAATTATAAACTCAACTATACCCAAGAAGCAAAGAATTGGCAAGACCAAAAGCTGCCTACCGATTTAGCGATACGCCATTCCATGTACCTCATTGGCGATACGGGCAATGCTAAAATGGGTAAAACGCTTCCAATTTTTGAGTACCTAAAGAAGGAACTTGCTAAAGAAAACGAAAATAGCTCCATCATCTTTTTGGGAGATAATATTTACCCTGTCGGTATGCCACCGAAAGGCGAGAAGGAAGCTCGTGCATTAGCCGAACATAAACTAGATGTCCAACTAGAAATGTTGAAAGACTTTGAGGGTAAAGTCATGTTTGTACCAGGCAATCATGATTGGTTCAAGTATGGACTGAAAGGTATTCAAAGACAAGAAAAGTACCTCGAAAAACACCTCAATGCACAACGGGGCGTGGAAGATGATGAATCGGAAGAATGGCAAGATTATTTCCTACCTAGTAATGGCTGTGGAGACCCCGAAATAGTGGAAATCAATGACCAATTAGTCGTTGTGCTTATTGATAGTCAATGGTGGCTCGAAAATTGGGACACCAATCAAGAAATTAATGACGGTTGCGACATTAAAAGCCGTTCGTTTTTTAAATTCCAATTTGAAGAAGCCCTTCGCAAGTATCGCAATCGAAATGTAGTGGTGGCGATGCACCATCCATTATATTCCAATGGGCCACATGGCGGCTATTTTACCGTGAAAGAACACTTTTTTCCGCTCACGCCTCTTGTGGATGAGTTGTATTTGCCTATGCCCATTTTTGGCTCTGCCATCGCACTATTTCGACGTTTTGTAGGTGTGCCACACGATCTTGCAAATGCGAAATATAAAAGCATGAGAAAGGATTTGCTGGCAGGCGCGACTAAGAATGGCAGCTATATTTTTGCATCGGGGCACGAACATAATTTACAATACATCCAAAAAGATAGGCAGCACTTTATTATTAGCGGTGCAGGCTCTAAGACAAATCCAACGCGTGTAGGCGATGGCGGTGAATTTGGCTATGGTAAAATAGGCTATTCGAAAATTGATTTTTACGAAGATGGCAGCGCGTGGCTCACCTATTGGACACCAAATGAAGACGGCACGGACGCACAACTCGTTTTTAGGAAAAAAATCAAAGAAAAATTAAAAATCTCTAAAGAAAATATTCCTGAAGCATTCCCAGAATATGAGCAGCAACTCACCGAAAAAATACGGCAGCCGAATAACTATGAGTTGAAGCCTGTAAATGGCATCCATAAAGCAGTTTTGGGCGATCATTACTTAGCGGAATATATGGAGGAATATCCTTTTGAAGTCTTAGATTTAAGCACCTTCAAAGGCGGTGTTACGCCTATCAAACGCGGTGGTGGAAATCAAACCAATTCTCTGCGACTGAAAGGTGCAGATGGTAAGCAGTATGCCATGCGTTCGCTCACAAAGGATGCCACGCGTGCTTTGCCCTATCCCGTCAATCAGATGGCTGGCGCAGAGAGCATATTGAAAGATAATTTCCTAGCAGCTTATCCTTTCGCGGCTTCTATTGTGCCAAAAATGGCAAAGGCTGCGAATATTTACCACGCAAGTCCGAAACTCTACTATGTGCCAAAGCAGCCCGCTTTGAGCTATCATAATGATTTGTTTGGAGATGATGTGTATTTGATAGAAGAACGCTTGGGCGGCAATTGGGAAGATAATCCAAATTTAGGTAATTCTAAAAAACTCATCAGTACCCTAGATGTAGTGGATAAAATAACCAAAAATCATAAGCATCGCATAGACGGCAATTGGGTAGTGCGCTCGCGTCTTTTTGATAAGTTGGTAAAAGACTGGGATAGGCACGATGACCAATGGCGTTGGGCAACTTTAGAGGATGAAAATGGTAAATTCTACCGTCCCATTCCGCGTGACCGCGACCAAGCTTTTGCGCGCTATGATGGTTTTGCTATGCGTTTTATCGGTGCTGTGAGTCCGTTTTATCGACAGTTGCAAACCTTTTCCCCTGACATCAAAGATATTCGCTGGGCAAGCTGGAATGCAAAATATTTTGATACCAATTTCATAGGCGAAATGGAACGCGAAGATTGGGAACGCGAAGCCCGATACATCCAAGAAAACGTAACGGATGAAGTGATAGATGCCGCCTTCATGGATGTGCCTGAAGCTGCTCGAACAGCGCGTTGGGAACAGATGAAAGCCTACACTAAGCAACGGCGCGATAATATTATGAAATTTGCGATGGCAGCCTATGAATATAATTCAGAACAAGTAGATATATTGGGTACAGAAAAGCGCGATTTATTTGAAATAGAACGCCTAAACGATGCCGAAACACGGGTACGTGTATTTGGGCTTTCTAAAGAAGGAAAAAAGAAAAAGCAACGCTACGAACGTACTTTCGAGAATGCTATTACTAAAGAAATTCACATTTATGCACTTGGTGATGATGATGAATTTCGTCTGATAGGAGAGGCGAATAAAGGCATTCTAATTCGACTTATTGGAGGAGTTGGGGAGGACAAAGTAATGGATAAATCCTATGTGAAGCAAGGGCGCAAAAAGACCCTAGTTTATGATTCTTCTACGGAGGAAAACATACTAGAACTAGGCAAGGAGGGAAAAGATAAAACCTCCGTACATGTTGCGGAAAACACCTACGTCCGTAAGCATAACCACTATCAAACAGATTATACCATGCCACTGCCCGTGCTTGGCTATACACAAGATGACGGCTTCATTTTGGGCGTAGATGTAACCCATTTTAAGTATCAATTTAAAAAATTCCCTTATGGGCAAAGTCATCGGTTTATTGCTGATTTTGCGACTTCACCGAGGGCAGCAAGCGCGAACTATAAATGTGAATTTCTACAAGTGCTTGGTAAGTGGGATGTCACGGGTGATTTACTCTATAAAGGCGACCGCACTTCTTTTAATTTCTTTGGCTTAGGTAATGCTTCCGTCAATGAAAATCCAGATAGTTTGCTCTTCAATCGGGTGCGGCAAGGCAAATTATATTTAGGGCTGGGCTTGCGCCGAATGTTCGCGCAGGGCAATGGCTCCTTTAGCATAGAACCTTTGATAGAGCGCACCAAAATTGACCCAACCGAAGGGCGTTTCATAGTGGGCAATAATACGGGCTTAGACGAGGATATTTTTGAATCGAAATGGTACGCTGGTGTAAAGTTGAGGTTTAAGCATGAAGGATTGGATCAGAATGTAGACCCACATAATGGAATGCGTTTTCAGTTGGGCTATAATCTTGAAACGAATCTAAAAGATAGCGACTTAACCTTCGGTAAATTCAATACGGCACTCACCATTTATACTGCCCTTGACCGTACAGAGCGTCTAGTTTGGGCAACTCAAGCGGGCTACGAAGGCATACGCGGTGACTATGATTTTTTCAAAGCTCCAACGATTGGAGGGGTGGCCAATTTACGCGGTTTCCGAGCGCAGCGTTTTAGAGGGGAGCGTGTACTATATCACAATAATGATTTACGCTTAAAACTACTTACTTCCATCAATAAAGTCTTTCCATTTTCCTTAGGTATTCATGGCGGTTTCGATTATGGACGTACATGGAGTGAAGATGAAGATTCGGACGTTTGGCACACCTCCTATGGCGGTGGTATTTGGGTAGCTCCACTTAATGCAGTCGTCTTGTCATTCGGACAATATGTATCAACGGAAGATACACGCTTTGTTTTTCGGGCAGGGCATCAATTTTAGAATATGAAAAAACAATCAAAATATAAGATAACAGTCACTTTAAAAGTGACTGTTATCTACTTACTTCTTTTATTTGTTGCTTGCGAGCCAAGTGTGCAACAGGCAAATACAGAAGAGGTAGCAACGCATAAAACAGATATAAATCCAAGTCCCAAAACGGGTTTTCAAATACCCTATCAATTGAATAAACCAGATACAAGTTTCAAACTCGTCTATGATTTAAAAGAAATTTCAGGCTTAAGTATGACCCGCGATGAACAACAATTATTAGCGGTTAATGACGAGCAAGGCGTGATTTTCTACATTAGTCCTGAGACGGGCAAAGTGGAAAAGAAGGTGAAATTTGGTAAAATGAACGATTATGAAGGTATAGAAGCCGTGAAGCGTGAAATTTATGTCACGAAAAGCAATGGTACGATATTAGAAGTGAAAGATGTAGGGCGACCTTTGCAAGTAACGGAAAGTTTCCCCACCTTCCTAAAAAATGAAAATGATGTAGAAGGCTTGGGTTACGATGCTGTGTCCAATAGCCTCTTATTGGCATGCAAAGGCAAAGCAGGAGAGGGCGATGATTTGAAGAAAAGCCGAACTATTTATGCCTTTGATTTGAAAACGAAAGAACTGAAACCAGAGCCACTTTTAGTCATAAAACGGGCTACAATAGAGGCTTTTCTGAATAGTGAGGAACAGAAAAGTCGCTGGATGAACTACTGGAAAGAATTTACCATAGAGCAGTTAGCCAAAGCCTTCGCGCCTTCTGCTATTGCGCTTCATCCGAAAACTAGAAATAGATATATCCTATCTTCTAGTGGCAAATTGCTAGTGGTATTGAATAGTAAAGGCGAAATTTTGCAGATTGAAAAATTGGACGACACCTTAATGCGTCAGCCCGAAGGACTTTGCTTTCGTTCGGACGGAACGATGTTTATTAGCTCAGAAGGACGTGGCGCGAAAGCACGGCTCTTAGTTTTTAAACCTGAAAACTAAAAGCCTATCAGCTAGAGTGTTCAAAAAACTAAAACCTGATAACTACTTATGGGGTGGATGCACTAGCTTATAAAGTAGAGTTTAGAAGCGTCATTTTTTTAAAGACTTCAAGCTTTTGAACAAAGCACCATCTTTAGAAATTAGCGCGCCTTGCTGCATCAATTCAAAGGCTTCTACATTGCGTTCCTTTCGATAAGTGCGCTCTCCTGCGTATAGTTGCAGTTTTGCGCCAGACTGTTGGAGCAATTGTACCATTGTAGCAGGTTCAAGGTTTTGGGTAAAATCTAAATTTGACTCGCCTTCTATTCGTAAACCTACCATCTCAATTTTATCTTCTAAAAACTGAAATAAGCGCATATCTTTAGCAGCTTTGAGTTCCAAATATTCTACCTGTTTCAAAATCTTATCAAATACAATATCGCTGAATAACCCTATAAGCGATTCGACGCGCTCAGGATTGTTTTGCTTGATTTTTTCCCAGTCTTCCGCCGTGATTTGGTTCGATGCCAGAAAGGTTACGAATTCGCTCTGGAGTTCTTGTAGTTCTTCCTGTGTCAGTCTTCTATACTTCATAGTCTCCATTATTTTGAAGCGCGAAAGTAAAAAATCCAGTACTATTTTTATGTACTATCCCAAAAATTGACTTACCTTTCAATCGACTTGTAAATTCTTATGGTATTAAGTATTAGGTACAAGGTATTAGGTAGACTTAATACTTCATTTAGTGT
>JAHDCQ010000067.1:18227-19958 GCA_020629845.1 Saprospiraceae bacterium
TACATAATACCTTGTACCTAATACCTAATTAATGACAGCAAATGTTATTCAAACTTCGCGGGGAACTCAACTCGGCTCAAAGCATTGGTTTAGGGATAGTAGGTTTAATTCTGCTGCTTGCAGTATGGTGGATGTTAGCGGAAGCTTTTGCATTGCAGCGTCCTGTAGTAGAAGGTTACACAACCCGCATTCCTTCGGTAGCAGAAGCGGCTGAAATGGGTATTGACCGCGATTCGCTACTGCGTGCCGATTCCCTTCGTTTTGAAAATGCTACAGAGTTTACAAAGGTGTATCCCATACTACCTACCCCTTTACAAGTAGTACAAGCTTTCCCTAATTTAATTCAAGAAGAAGGACTTATTCCAAATACCTTGCTTTCTATTTGGCGCAATCTGCAAGGATACTTTTGGGCAGTTTTAATCTGTATTCCACTTGGGTTTGTCATCGGTTTATATCCGCTATTTCGAGGTTTGTTTGGTAAGCAAGTGGACGCGCTGCGTTACTTACCACTTACTGCCTTAGTTGGGCTTTTCATTACGTGGTTTGGGATAGAAGAACGCATGAAAATTGCCTTTCTAGCCTTTGGTATCATTGTGTATTTATTGCCCGTAGTGATTCAGCGTATTTTTGAGGTAGAAGACGTTTATTTAAAGACCACCTTCACGCTTGGCGCGACAGATTGGCAAACCATAAAGACGGTCTATCTGCCATCCGTAATGTCGAAATTGATAGACGATATTCGCGTACTAACAGCGATTTCTTGGACATATATCATCATCGCCGAACTCTTGAATAAGGACGGTGGTATTGGTGCTTTAATCTATACCGCAGGTAGGCGCGGGCAAGTCCCCGATGTGTTTGCGATACTGCTTGTCATTATCCTTATTGGCTTCCTACAAGACCGCATATTTGTCTATCTCGATAAGCGATTATTTCCGCATAAATACCAGAAAACTGCCCTCGGTGGGGTGCAAGAAGTGGGGTATGGCATCTATTTATTATTGGGTGCTGTCACACTTTATTTATTGCTATCGGTATTTTTGAATGTTGGTGCATTGAGTACTGTTTTAATGATTGTCGCATTGGCAAGTATCGTGCTTATTGCTTTTGGCGAATTTCGGGTATGGCAGTCGGCTAAGAATAGTTAATCGTCATGCTGAGTTTTTATCTTTTTCGTCTGTAATGATTTTGGACGATTTGATTTAGATATATTTTAGATGCAATGTGTTCAAACTGCATTGGCTTTGCTAAGTCTCCGAATAGTGGAAATCCACCGCCTAATAATATAGGGATTGTTGTTATGCGTAATTCATCAATCAAGTCTTCTTGTAAGAAATTTTGAATGGTGCTTCCTCCGTCAATATACAATTTCAAATAGCCTTTTTCGTGGAGACTATTGAGAATTTCGTGTGGACTTCCATTCATCAGGCTCACTTTTTTATTTAAGTATTCTGGAACTGCTTTAAGGGAATTACTTAAAACAAACACAGGTTTACTGTATGGCCATTCTCCTCCAAACGCGCATACTGTTTCAAAGGTCGTTCGCCCCATTACAATTGCGTCTATTTCGTCCATTAATTGGATGAATCCCATATCATTATTTTCTGGGTTGGGAATAGCATGTAGCCAATCTAATTCTCCATTTTTTCCAGCAATAAATCCATCTAGACTTTTTGCTATGAACACTATATTTTTCTTATTCATCTGTTTTAATTTTTAGAAAAGAGAGCA
>JAHDCQ010000477.1 GCA_020629845.1 Saprospiraceae bacterium
TTCCCAATAGGCATCATCATGAAACTGATATGGCGTGGGCTGATATTCGCCAACATAATCAATAAGCACTTGCTTCGGCACCTCCATACCGAGCATATAATAACTGGCATTTACAAACAATCGGCGTACCCCATCATTCAGCATATCCGTAGAGGCACCAATGGTAGAAGTCAAGGATTTGCCTTGCTTGCCTTTGGGCAATTGATAGCTTTTTGTCCACACAATAGGCATCATCGGGTCATTGGGGTTATAGGCAACTTTAGTGGCAGGATTTACACGCGCTATTTCTGAGTCGGTAGCGTGCATACCATATAATAAATCATTTTCATCATATTCCCCTGCCCGATTGATGACTTGCCCCATTACGATATGTTGTGCATCATCGGGCAAGGGTAAACGCACCCCATACACATCTGTCGAACCCCAAATCTGAGCATTCGCAATGCCATTTAGCACAGGATGATTCGTCGCGCCCGCTGCTGCCACTCCCCTAGTGCTTTGATGCTTATGATGCCCGTGATGCGTATGCCAACGCTCCCCCAATACCAAGCGACCGAAGCCGTCATTCCAAGCCGATGTTTCATCTTTAAAATAATTGCCCCAATGCGCCCACTTGCTCGTCGTATCTCGAATATGAAAGGCATGGGTAGCCGTACGGATGCCTATAAGTGGCTTGCCTGCCATCAAGTAGTCCTCGAACTGTTGCATTTGAGCATCTGGCAAATCGCGGAAGCGGGTGAATAGAATCATCAAATCTGCATCTGCGAGTTGTTCTATGCCTGAAATATGATTTACGTAATTTGGATTCGCTACACCTAAGCGCGTAGGGTCTTGGGCAAATAATACGGTACACTCAAAACCGTGATGCTTGGATAGTATCTTTGCCAACATGGGTAGGGCTTCTTCCGAGCGGTATTCTTCATCGCCACTTATCAGCACGATTTTTTTGGCGTTGTTATTTTTGCCTGCAAAATATAGCCATTGGGTTGGTGAGGTTGTTGTTGTATTTGTATTTTGGTTGATTTTGCAAGCCAAGCATAAGATAAATAAAAAGAAGAATAAATATTTCATTTTTGTATTTTGTATATTCCTACCTCTGGAATTGGAGAAAAATACGAAAGAGTAAATGAAAGCACAAATCGAACAAAGATTACAAGCCCTAATCGGCTTAAAATTGACCAATAATGCAGGTGCCGCGAATATGGAAATGCTACACTTTGGCATACATAGCGTGAAGGAGAAAAATGGTTTTATCACGGGGCATTATCGGCTGCATGTTCAGTGTCCGTGGCGCATTATTCAAGCGGGTAAAATCTTTGTGGCTTATTTTGATCTTTATGAGCCTGATGAAGCACAAAAGGATTTATCTTATGAAGAGTTTGATTACTGCAAAGGGAATGTACGTGATGAAAAAATGCACCTACTCACCAAAGAACGCCCTCATCTGAAAGTAGAGCGCGTAGAAGCAGATAATTTGGGTGGTTTTACGCTTTATTGTACTCAAGATGCGCGTTTGGAGGTCATCCCCATGCACTCAAGCAAGGTCGAATATTGGCGACTTATCGCACAGGACAGTAAATCACATTTTGTAGTAGAGGCGGAGGGTGTGCGTGCATAGGTGCTTATTCAAAAATAGTTTTTGCCACAATTTCAAAATCATCGAGTGCAGGTGCGGCACTACATGCTGTGTCGCCGCTACAGATTTTCACTTCTTCTGGAGAAGTATAGACATATACTTTTTTGGCTAGAGGAAAAATTTGCCATACCACTTGCACACCTGCTGCGAAGTATTCTTCCACTTTCTGTATAGCAGGATTGATGCCATCGTTTTTTGAAATTACTTCAGCTACCCAGGTGGCGATTTGATTTTCGCCATTCTTCATAGCATTTATTTGGTCACCGCGAAAAAATAGGATGTCAGGCCGACGTAGTTGTTTGTCGGAGGTGAACATATCTGTTTCAGCGACCAAGCAGCCGCCTTCCTGAAACGCCTTGGTCTTGGTGAAGAGTCGCATCAATAGGATAAAAATTGTAGTTTGCTCCTGATTCATCTTTTCTGATTTTTCAATTATACCATTGTTCCATTCATACTTATAGCCGTCTTCTTTATTGGCGTATTCCAATAGGAAGTTCTCTAAAGCGACATACTTAGACTCGGCGATAGTACTCGGCTTATTTGTTGCTAATTCGCTTGTTACCATGAAACTAAATTTTTCCTCAATTTACGGCTTTTATCAAGCTTTTGCAAACGCCTTTCAAATGTATGCGTTCAGTAAGAATGCGAAAAATGCTTATCGTTCTGAACATTATGGCACTTCTTCCCCCGTAGAAGCTTCCCATATTTTAAACCAATCTTCTCTACTCATATTAATCGCGCAGGCATCGACAGCCGTTCGTAGGCGTTCGATGCGACCAGTACCTACTACGGGGAGCAAGCGCGCAGGATGACGCATCAGCCATGCCAAGAGGAGTTGGTCAATACCACTCGCTTGGTACTTTTCAAGTAAGGCGGTAGTTGCTGTTCGGATACGTTGGACTCTTGGGTCTTCCGTCTTCTTAAATAGTGTACCACCTCCCAACGGACTCCAAATAGAAGTCGCAAAACCATGACGTTGGACTTGGTCGAAAGTGCCGTCCAAAAATGGGTCAAGGTGCAGCACCGAAGCTTGTACTTGATTTTGGATCAGTGGGAAACGGCTATTGAGCAGCTCAAACTGTGTAGGTGTAAAGTTAGAGACTCCGAAATGTAGCACTTTGCCCGATTTTTTCAGACTACTAAAAGCTTCCGCTACCTCATCTGCTTGCATAAGTGGGGATGGGCGATGAATGAGCAACAAATCAATATAATCGGTCTGTAGATTTTTTAAGGAATTATCTACGGATTGCAGAATGTGGGCTTTGCTTGTATTATAGGACTTTATGGCATAATCTGGCCGATTGGGCGTTGTCAGGTTAATGCCGCATTTGGTAATCAGTTGCATCTTTGCGCGCAGGCTCGATTTGCCTTTTAGGGCTTCTCCAAAAGTTGCCTCCGTCGTATAATGTCCATAAATATCGGCATGATCGAAGGTGGTAACTCCTACTTCGAGGCTTTCTTTTATTAGGTCTAGCATTTGGTCGGCTGTATAATTCCAACCCCAAACGCCCCACTTCATCACTCCGAAAATAATGTGGGAGAAGCTTGGCCCGTCTGCTGTGATTTGTATTGGATGTGGCATG
>JAHDCQ010000068.1:0-3655 GCA_020629845.1 Saprospiraceae bacterium
ATATATGGATTTTTGTTAAATATATGCTTATATTACACGTTAAAAATCTAAATCACATTCTTTATAAGCAGCAAATTTATACTATCTTTTCACGGTAAAACACGAATTTATATACACATATAAACTACTAACAAATGAAACAGATAGGACTAACATTATGCTTCTGCTACTTTATTCATTCACTTTTGGCAGTTACGTACACTTTTTCGGGTACAGCTAATTGGGACACACCTGCGAATTGGAGTCCTTCCTATCCTGGCACCTCTATTGTTGATGGGGATGAAGCAATTATTGCGGTAGGTGCTATTTGCACTATTACTTCAGGCACTACTATTTCTATAGATGGTATCCTTAATAATTTAGGGGAGTTAACTATCAATGGTTCGATGTTCTTTTTCTTAGGGCAGCTCGATAATGCGGGGATTATTACCAATGCAGGCAGTATTGATAATTTTGGTGCAGTTATTAATAACAATGGCACATTCAACAATACCAGTAGTTTCACCAATGTAGGTTTCTTTTACAACAATCGTTTATTAAATAATAGTAGGACTTTTTCTAATGAAGTGCTGCTAGAAAATAGTGCTACTGGAGAGATTATCAATACTGGCACTTTGACGAATGCCGAAAACCTTAATAATAATGGTGGTACAGTAATGAATGCTAACACACTAGAGAATACCGCTACTGGTAGACTTGCACACAATGGCGGCACATTCACCAATACCGCTGATGGCACACTTACTAATAATGGGACATTGTACAGCAGTGCTATTTTTATTAACGAGGGTATTATCAACAACAATGCCACCTACGATATGCTTACTACTAGTGAGCATTATGGTACTGGTGCAGTCAATAATACATTTCCACAAATCGGACTCTTATCCCCCGCAGATGATACTAGCGTAGGTACGTATACTATCAATGGCAACTATAGCCAAAATATTACAGCAGCTACTACTTATCGAGTCAATATACAAAGTAATGCAGGAGCAGGCGTAGGGCATGATATTTTGAATATTAGCGGTACTGCTACCCTAACTGGTGCTGTAGAAATCTATTTTGATAATACTTTTGTGCCTTGTGTAGGGGAGGAGTATACAATTATGACGTATAGTTCATTGATAGGTATGCCTACTAGTGTTAGTTTGTTCAATACATCAGGTGTGCTAGGTACACACATTAGTCTGAATGTCAATCCTACTAATCTTACAGTAAGTATAGATGCAGGTCTTCCCAATTCTGCCTGTGCAGATCTAACAGTTTTGCTGCAAGGGGTTTATAATGGTGTTGATATGAATAATGACTTAGGCATGGCTAATCTTATTCCCACACAAGAACCCTATACGAATTTGGGCTATACTGTAACTGCTAATGCTAATATTACGACAACGAATAGTGTCGTGGCGAACGCTACAGCAGACCCTGTAATAGATTGGGTGCTTTTAGAGTTGCGTTCTAGTGCTATGCCTACTACGGTGACTGCTTCTAGCGCAGCCTTAGTACTACAAAGCGGAAAAGTGGTGGATATTAATGGTACATCACCTGTATCTTTTGGTACTGTCTCAAGTGGTATGTACCATATAGCCGTTCGGCATCGGAATCATTTAGGCGTGATGACAAATACCGCTGTGGTGACGGTGCTATAATTATTTAATGATAGAATGCGATAATGCTACAGTCTTTGCATCATTATCGCATTCAAAATTAAAAGTGAAAACATGCGTGTGCTAAATACACTTTGCCTATGGGTAATTTCGATTTCCCTCCTTGCCCAAACGACGACTATCAACTATCAAGCCTCTATGAGCGATTTTGCAAATCCTGAACGGGGCTTTTATCGCTATTCTGCTACCTATTCTAGTAGTTATAATCCATTGAATGCTACTACGCTTGCGGGCTATCGTGCATTACATTCGCCGCCCACAGCGACTTATCAGGTGTATAGTACGCTCGTGTTTCGGTATTTTTTCTTAGAAGATTTTAAAAATGCGCCCATTTCGCAAACGTACCTTGATAATATGCAAGCCGATTTCGATGCCGCGCGAACAGCAGGCGTGAAAATCATTCCACGTTTTGCCTATACCGAAACCGTCAATCCGAATGGCTGCGCGAGTTGGATTTGCCCGCCCTATGGCGATGCGCCAAAGAATTGGGTATTGACACACATCAGCCAATTGGAATCGGTACTAAAAGAAAATAAAGACGTAATTGCTTGCGTGCAAATGGGCTTCATCGGCGTGTGGGGTGAAAATTACTACACGGATTATTTTGGAGATGCTTCGCAAGCCCCTGATTATAAATTGACCGATATCAATTGGGCAGACCGTATCGAAGTCTTGAATGCCTTGCTCGCTGCCACGCCACAGGAGCGTATGGTACAAGCGCGTTATCCGCAGATGAAACAGCGCACAGTTTATGGCATTAATGCACCAACTACTTCCGCAGCTTTGACGGTTGGCGAAGCTTTCTCAACTAGCAATAAGGCGCGTATCGGTTTGCATAATGATTGCTTACTCGCTAGTACCACTGACTTTGGCACCTATAACGACTACGGCAACTCTTCCAGTGCTTCTATGGGAGATGTCGTGAATTTGAAACCCTACTTCGCTGCCGATGGTAAATATGTAGTAGTAGGCGGCGAGACTTGCTCGGATGGTTTTAGTCCTGAAAATGACTGCGCTTCCTCCGATCCGATGGCCTTTGGCGATACTGAATTGGAGCAATTGCATTATTCTTACCTCAATTCGCAATACCAAAATGAAGTAAATAACGATTGGCAATCACAAGGCTGCATGGATGCCATTAAGCGGCGATTGGGTTATCGTTTTGAGTTGCAAAGTGGGACATATAGCAATGCCGCACAGCCTAATCAAGTCATTAGTGTAGATATGAGTTTGGAAAATGTGGGTTATGCTTCACCCTTCAATGCACGGGTGGTGGAATTGGTGCTGCGCAATACTACTACTTCTGAGCTATGGTTTGCGCTACTACCCGATGACCCGCGTTTTTGGTTTGCTGAAAATGCAGTAAATAATATCACGCATAACCTTTGTATACCTAGCGATATGCCAACAGGGAACTATGAACTATTGCTTAATCTTCCTGACCCGATGCCGCTACTCGCTGCACGTCCTGAATATGCGATTCGATTGGCAAATTTGCTACCTGACAATAGCGATGTTTGGGAAAATAGCACAGGCTTCAACCGTTTAGGACACACGATTAGCATCAACAATAGTGCGAGCAATGTAGCTTGTAATGGGGAAATTACCTTCTCTCAAGTATCGCAAATTTCGGATGTGGCGCGGGTGCAAGTAAAAGTGTTTCTACAAGGCGCGTATAATGGCACGAATATGGACGCTGACTTAAATACTGCCAGTCTTATACCATTGAATGATGTCTATGGCTTAGGCGAAAATGTCAGCAGCATCCCCGACGATGTGGTAGATTGGGTGCAAGTGGAACTGCGCGATGCAAATAACAGTTCTACTATCATTGCCACACGTGCTTGCTTCCTTCGCAAAGATGGGCAAGTGGTGGACTTGGATGGCACGACGACTATTTTCTTTTCAGGAGTAAAGGCAGCAAACGCTTATGTAGCGGTGAAGCATCGCAATCATTTAGGGGTGATGACAGATTTGCCGATTGT
>JAHDCQ010000068.1:3755-19821 GCA_020629845.1 Saprospiraceae bacterium
ATGTAGCGGTGAAGCATCGCAATCATTTAGGG
The DNA here is from genome assembly GCA_020629845.1 of Saprospiraceae bacterium. Lineage (GTDB taxonomy): Bacteria > Bacteroidota > Bacteroidia > Chitinophagales > Saprospiraceae > JAAUTG01. The sequence goes on from JAHDCQ010000068.1 coordinate 3,788, forward strand.
GTGATGACAGATTTGCCGATTGTGTTGAACTAAGCTAAACGTTTAGCTTAGTATAAATATAGATATTCATCGTCCTCCTTGCCGATATTGCTCTGGTGTAAGCTGTGTTTGTCGCTTAAAGTATTTATAGAAATTCGGCACTTCTTCGAAGCCAGAGATATAGGCAATTTCCTTGACAGGGTAATCTGTATTAATCAATAATCGCTTTATCTGCTTCATATAAATATCATCTATAAATTCCTTCGCGCTTTTATTGATGATGGTTTGAGTGATAGTGTTCAGGGTCTTTGTACTTCGACCTAGCATCTTCGCGTAATCATGTACTTTGGAAAAATGGGTTACATGTTCTTCTACTAGGCTTTGCAGTTCAATAAATTCATTGAGGTATTTTTTGTGTTGCACCATTTGGTTTTTAGCGGCTTTTAGGCGATACAATTTAGTGATTAAAATATGCAGTTCGCTCCGAATAATACCGAGCGAATAATCATCATTGGTATTGAAATATTCTTTATTAATACGTTCCAAAATAGCAAGCACCTCCTCCAATTCGGAGGTAGATAATTGTATTTTGGGGACACCCAATAGCTCATTAAAAAGTTGTAAGGTCTTCTGTGCCTCTAGCTTTTCCAGATAACTCACCACGAACTCATCCTGAAACAAAAGCAGCATGCCGTCCATGCTCGCGCTTCGGATAAATTTATGGATTTGGTCTTTGCGAATAGTAAGTACGGTACCTTTTTCGCAGGGGTAGTCCGTGAAGTCAATTGTATGAAAGCCTTGTCCTTCTAGTGTGAAAATTATCATATAAAACTCGACCAAATGCAAGTCCTCAGGCGAATGATTTAAGTCCGTTCGTCCCAGTAAATCCTTGATGCGAATAATATCAAAAGCCGCATTCGGATTTTGCTGATTATTAAATTTTATATGGATAGGATTGTCCATCTACTTGTAACTATTTAGAGCTGAGAGCAGAGACCATCCTTTGGACTTAGAGAATAGAGAAGGACAAGTGTTTTCTTTTTCATTTACTCTCTTCGCTCAATGAGCGAAGCGAATGGTCTCTCTTCTCTGCTCTAATATATCTACTTAATTAATTCCGCTACCATCGCTTTACGAAAGGCTAAAATACGCAAAAACTGTTCCACATCGCGTGTCCAATTATGATTGAATTGGTAGTTTAAAAACCAGCCATCGCGTAGCGCGTCATATTGATTTAAGTCAGCATAAAAAGCTGCCTCCTGCAACTGCTGCCGATGCTCTTGATTAATCAATAAAGGGTTGGAACTCAAACTTTGCCGTAGTTTCTGCACGAATGTCATACTAGCGCGTACTTTCTTTATGGAAATACTCGGACGCGCATAGGATTGCTGTGCCAAATGTTTCCATTCAGGATGTTGGCGCAAGAGCCACCAGCCGCGTTCGCCTATACGTGTAGCTACACAAGCCCATAGCTCGAAATTGGTCACACTCGCATCTAATAAACTTGGCAAACTTTCGGGTGGAAAAAACTGATCCACTTCTTCCATTGTTCGTGTAAATTCGGGGAGCAGTGGGATTAAATTCTTTTCCAATATGACTTGTATATGTCCGACTGATTTCGTGGAAAGATATTGCTCTTTAGTCGCATCAATAGGCGCGGGGAGGGCTTCACTTGTATAGTGCTTTGGTGGTGCTACTTTTTGCAATTGCGTCTGAAAAGCAGCGGCTTCTAGCAATTGCTGTGCAGGCGAAAGTTCTTCGCTGATGCCCAGCGTTTGCAAATGCGTTTCCACTTCCTCCGAGAAGGTGGTGCGTTCTGTACCTAATAATGCAATACGTGCGAGTTCTTGCCAAAGCATGGCGGTTGGTTTGAGTAGAGGGGCGTTGGTAGAGGGTAGAGAGATTTTGACTTTATGAAAAGCAAAAATCCCTCTACCCTCTACTTTTTACCCTTTACCAATTAACAAAAAAAGAAAGCTTCTTCCAGCTTATTTGCTTCCAAAAAAGCACGAATATCGGTTTGCGCGTCAGGCGCAGCTACGGCTACGATAATCTGCGGCTGTTGCAAGCGTGCAAGGGCTTGATAAGGCTGCAATCGAACCCCATAAATATCCTTTCCAATCTTGGTGACGGTATCACAAAACCATTGAAATTCGATACCTCGCTTCGATAAAGCTTGCGCAATTTTTTTGCCTTTGCGCCCCGCACCCCATAGGCATAGCGGTTGCGTAGCTTGCCTATCGAGGCGTAGAAAATACTGCAATTTAAGACTTAAGAAGCGATTATCCGAATAGTGCGCGTCGGTGCGGGAAGTACGGGTAGCATAGTCGCGCCAATGATGGAGGACTTGAGGCGTACTTACTACTTTTAATTCCTGCTCATAAAAGCGGAAGCAAAGGTCGTAGTCTTCCGGATAGGTGTTGGGATTGAATGCACCGCAAGCGTCCAAGTCCTCGCGCTGAAGCATCCAAGCGGGCGAGGGGATGACACACTCCTTATAAATTTCAGAAAAATTGCTGGCATTGGCAGTAAGTCCATTGAGCCATTGCTCGTATTTTTGGTAGCCTTCTTTGAGTTCATCTTCGGCGAAATATTGCACAAAACCCGTCGCTAAATGCCCTTTGCCGTAGAATTGTAGTAGGGCTTTTAATTGCTTCAATTTATCGGAGGTCATTATATCATCGGAATCCATACGGGTGATGAGTTGGCCTTTGCTTTCGGCATAAGCAAGCCGTAAGGCGGGAATGATGCCTTTTTCCTTATTTTGCAAGGCACGTATACGTACATCACGCTGCTGATAGCGTTGTAAAATGTCCCAACTTCCGTCAGTCGAAAAGTCATTTATGGCTAGGAGTTCCCAATCAGTTTCCGTTTGTGCGAGTATAGAATCTAGGCACTCGCTTAGGTAGTCTTCGGTATTGAAGACGGGGAGTAGTATGCTTATTTTCATGTACTTGCATATATTCTAGGTAAATACTCAATGAGTGAATTGTGAATGACTGAATGAGCGAATGAAATTTAGAATTATTCACTCATTCAAAATTCTTTCATTCACTCATTGAGTATTTACTATTCTAGCGATACCCCAAAGTACGACTTTTGAAGTTTTTAGAGCGGGAAATGTAATTATTTACGTGTTAGATTCAGCCTAATACCTAATACCAAACAATTACAAGCATCACACTAAGCGTTGTCGCTTCATATATTCGATAATCGCTACGCCTATGATAGTCGGTAATACCCAGGGCAATACCATCCAATAGCCCGTAAGAATATCCGAAAAAAACTGTCGCCCTCCAAAAGCTGCGAAGGCCGTATAAGCTGCAATACCACTTATTATCATACCCGAAAAATGAAGTTCGTAGCCATCCACTTCGAGTTTTTTTTGTTGATAATAGCTGCGTAAGGCTTGTCCTCCATTTACGCTACCGAGTATGCCAAAAATGAGCATGAGTACGCCCATACCTTCAATTTGGAGTCCATAAATAATTAGTAGAATGCCAAATACAAGCTGCGCCCAAGCGAAGATAAGGTGGGTGCGAATATAGTTTGCGCTCACGCCTCTTTTTTGCTTTAAAGCCGCTATGCCATACCAAAGCGGACTCGCTGTAATGATAGCAATGAAGCCTAGAAAAGCCGCAGGCTCATAATAGCCAATAATCACATTTTTGATGCTTAAAATGGCAGAAGTAACGACCACTATCCACATGAGGAGTACATAGATTTTCCCAATTTGCCGATGTGCTTTTCCGCCTTTTCGGGTAAAAATAGGTAGCCAAAATAAAATCAAACTTACTGCCCCTGCGAAAATATGTATACTCAATAAGGCTTTGCTAACTGTTTCCATGATATTGAATTTTCTCTCAAGTTAAGGCGATTTTGGCAAGCTGCATCCTTTTTGGGATAAGTGACACCATTTTGGTAGGAATGGGAAGCAAAAGCGTTATTGGTTAAGATTTTGGGATGAATAGCAAAGGGGCACACCCTGAAGCATGCCCCTCGCCTGTACATCAATACTTTGCTGCCTGATTCTTGGCAGGCAAAGTTACCTTGATAAATTCGCGTAAATGTTCATTAGAAGCTTCTAAATCCTCTTTACGCAAGTACATCATGTGTCCGCTACGATAGCCCTCAAAATGAAGACGGTCGCGCATCTTGCCGCTAGGGTCAAGTTGCCACATGGTGTATTTTGCGTCGAAATAAGAGGTCGCGCCATCATAATAGCCTGATTGAATTAGCACATTCAAGTAAGGGTTTTGCGCCATTGCTTGGCGCAGATTTTTACCCGTATTATTTTTACTCCTATCCCAGGGGCGAACTGGGCCAAACATATTATATTGTAAATCGGTTTCAAATTTCAATTCTTGTCGCAAATAGTAATTAATAGAAGGCGTAAACGAGTGCAACCACGACTTCAATTCCGAATTATAATCAGGACGACTGCCCGCATCGCGTTCATCCAAACCCAAGTAGCGCGAGTCCAATCGCCCTACTGTGTAGCCGCGTTCGCGTAGCAAGGCTTTCCAAAAATAAGAAGTAGAAACATCCAGATTGTTCTGCAAAATTTCTTTTTCTGAAAGTCCTGAATAGTAGGCCATTTTCTTAGCTGCTGCTGCGCGCTCTTCTGCTGTTATGAAACCGCCTTTTGCCAGCACAGGAATCAACTCATGGATAGTGTATTCCTCGGCTTCTTCTAGCACTTCCATTAAGTCTTTGCCTTGCAATTCGGCAGGCAAAGCTTCATGATACCAAGCGGTAGCCGCATAATAAGGCAAACGATTAGCCGCCTCCACTGGGCCATCGCGTTTGATGCCCAATTCTGTAGGGGATACGAGAATTACGCCATTTAGATACATCCATTGCCTATCCTGAAGTTCGAGTGCTAAACCCGACACCCGTGTCGTGCCATAACTTTCGCCTATCAAGTACTTCGGCGATAGCCAGCGATTATTGCGCGATACAAAGGTATTTATCCACTCCGCGAGGTATTTTATATCTGCCTTTACTCCAAAAAAGCCTTCCCTATCCGCGCTATCATCCAATATGCGCGAATAGCCCGTATTCACAGGATTCACGAAGACAATATCTGCCACATCTAGTATAGAGTAAGGGTTTTGCTTGATACCATAGGGCTGCACTGGAAAACCCTCTTCATCTACATTTAAAATCACAGGGCCAGTATAGGCCATATGCATCCAGACGGAAGCCGAACCAGGACCGCCATTAAAGGAAATAAACAAAGGACGCTCCGAGCGGTCTTTGACGCCATCGCGCGTATAATAGGTATAAAATAAAGCTGCGGTGATATTCCCATCTTTATCCCAAACAGGCTGCGTGCCACACTGTGCCGTATAATTAATGGTTTGCCCTTTGATGGTAGTGCTGTGTTGTGTAGTGACTACCTCATCGGCAGGCAATTTGAGCATTTCTTCTTGAGTATTGGCTTGTGGTATTGCAAATAAAAAAGTAAGTGATAAAATAATTATGAGTCGCATGAGTTTTTAATTTGTCCAAAATTAGCAAAATATTATGAAGTACTTATTTAGTGGCATATTCTTATTTGTAGTAACAGGCGCATCATTGGCTCAAAGCAAAGTCAGTTGGGATGTCTTGGCAGATGTTAGTTTTCAGTTGGAGTTTATTGAACAATATGGCATGGAATACGAAATGCCCACTTTCGGGAAAGAAGTGCGCGCATTTGAAGGCGAAGAAGTCTTGCTTTCGGGCTATATGTTGCCGCTCGATGGAAAAGGCATGCAATTGGTATTGTCGAAATTTCCATTTACGGCTTGTTATTTTTGTGGAAATGCTGGCCCAGAAACCGTCATAGAACTCTGGATGAAACCTGACCATCTGCGTCGCTACAAAACCGATGAACGCCTCACCTTTAAAGGCAAATTGCGCCTCAATACGACCGATTATTTCCACTTGAGCTATATTCTATTGGATGCGGAGGAGTGGGAAGAGTAACGTGACTTTGCATAGAAGATATATATTTTCCGCTTCCATAAGTTGAAAGTTAATACTATAAAATGTACTTTTGTGCAACAAAACCGCGATGAGGCAGTTAGCCTCTATATATCAGAACCTGATAATGCATTAAGTTGCATTATCAGGTTTTGTATTAAAAATAGGTAACTATCTAGTAGGGTAGAGAGGAGAGACCATTCGCTTTGCTCATTGAGAGAAGAGAGACAGGATATTCCAAATACTACTAAGGAGAAAAGGAAAAATGCTTGTAATTCTCTGTTCCCTGCCCGACGGCAGCTACTGCGTACACATAAGTTGTGACATGAAAATTGGTTGTTTTTAGTCCTGGAAGGACGAAATTATTATAGTAATTTGTGTAGCTTTGAATGAAAAGCTCTGAAGGAGCGACATTTTTTGGCTAAAAAGTGCCGCCCCTTCAGGGCTTAAACAAATTTATGTTGAATTTTCTATAATAATTTCATCCCTTCGGGATTATTTTACATGATGTCACAACTTATGTGTACACAGTAGCCGACGGCAGGCGGGGCTCAGTCCAAAGGACGGTCTCTGCTCTCTCCTCTAAACAGTTACAAAAATAGTAGATGACTTGGATATGATTAAGTTGTCGATGTGCGTAAATATTCAATGAGTGCATGAAAGAATGGTGAATAATTATGGATTCCATTCGCTCATTCAGTCATTAAATATTCACTCATTGAATACTTACGCACATCGCTAAATCTGTTCATCTACTTACTAAATAGATACACAACATGATACAAGAATTAGATGCAGTTTATATGGAGCGTTTGCAAACACTAGCAGGCGAAATTCAAGCATCAGAAGAGTTAGCAAAATATTTAGATGAAGAGGAAGAAGAGGATTTTAATGAACTCAAGCAACTCTACGAACCCCGTATTGGCGCGATTTACGAAGAAGTAGCAGCCAAGTATCCATTGCAATTATTTTATCTAGAAAAAGTCTTGCTCAACTCTGCTTTTGAAGGACTTTATTTGCCTAGAATATTGGGCTATTCGGTGCTGCGTGGTGAGATTTCGAAAGATAATTATAAATACCTACTACCCGAAAATCATTTCAAAGATATTTTATTGACCATTTGTAATTCTGCAAATTTCGATATTCTGAAAAAGCGTATCGGGCAAGCTATCCAGATCGGTTTTGGTATGAGTAGCGATATTTGGATTACCAACCTCATGGATGAAGTGCAGAATAAGCGCGTACGCTACTATTTGCGTGGGCATAAGTTGGTAAGATACCGTGACCAGAAAGAACGCCAAATCGGACGGGCGCGCTTTATGCGACAATTCCGAAGTGAGAACTTCCTGACGGCAGAATTTCCTGATACCCTATCGGATTTAAAAGTACAATTTCCTGCTCTTCGTAGCTTTTTGGCTTATCGCATCGCTGAAGATTATGACAATACCAGCCTGATTCCACACTTGATGGATTTTGTGCGAAAGCCAGAATTTCAAGCTACGGATGAGCATATGAAAATCATGACGCTTTTTGCATCTTTCTTCACGCTAGAAGGAGATAACTTAAAAGAGTTGTCGGAAATTTTCAATAAAATGCGTACCACTACGCCTGATTTTGATAATAAATACCTCGATTTCTTGCTTGAAATGCAAGAAGACCCGACCGTCTCTTTAGATGGAGCGGCAGACTTCAAGCTATCGGCTATCTTGGATAAATCTATTAAAGATAGGCTAACGGAATTCTACGAACTTACCGATATTATTCACGGTAAAGGGTACATCAATGACGAGGTACAAGAAGCCGTGCGCGTATTTTACAACGAACACGAAGGACGTTCTAAAATCAACAAAGCGGTGCGTGGTGTCATTTACGGCTACCTTGATCGCTTAATTTCCAACCTAGAACTATCAGATTATCCAGAGTACTTTGAAATCAGCAAGACCTTCACCGTATATATGGAAATCTTTGCGAATCAGCAGTTCAATCAGGACTTGAAAGAGTTATCTATGACTTATATCAAAAAGCTGCTGAAACGCTATACCGACAAGCGCGCGAAGGATTATCAGGATATTAAGAAATTTGTATCTGCAATGTTCCCAGACTTTGGTTTCCTAAAAGAAAAAGAAGTCGTGGAACTCTTCAAGACACGTCGGAAACGTAAGAAAACGCCAACTACTTAATACAAGATGAGATACGGCTTTTTATTCATCCTAGCTTGTCTTATAGCTTGTGGACAGCAACAAACGCAAAATACCGCTCCACAAGCACCTCCAATATCAGGCATCCCACACGCCGAACTCTACGGCGTGTGGGAAGGCGTTAGCTTTCAGGTGACAGTCAATTCTGCTGAAAATCTGCCTGATTCCAGCTTTATATTCAATGTTACAGAAGGCGATTGGGAGCAGCTACTACAGGTGAAACCCGTACGCACCATCTATTTGCCTGATAGTACCTATGTGCAAGAGTTTCGCAATCTGGGGGGCGAAATTTATGACAGCAGTAAAGGACTTTGGCGTACGCTTGGTGATACCCTTATGCTACTCGAACGCGACGCGCAATATATGTACGATAGTGAAATAGCGGAAAATGGCTTACTTTGGCTACGCAGCTTAGTTGATTGGGACGGCGACGGACAAGAAGATGATGAATATAGAGCTGCTCACCGCCTCATTGGGCGCGATGTGCGAGCATATCAATAACAAATTTGTTCAATGTGCATTGTGAATGATTGAATGAGGTTTAGAATTATTCACTCATTCAAAATTTTTTCATTCACTCATCGAGTACCTACTATCAATAAGACAATACAACCACAAAGCAGTATAGCCATAAACTTTACCCAAGCCTCAATAAAAACGCAATCGTATCCACACCGTCCGCATAATCACGCAGAGCAGGTTGTTGCGCTTTTCCAAAAGTAGCATGTGGAAGCTCCTCAATCGCATGCTTGCCGACTACCACTTGTATTTCTTCGCGGCGGCTTTGTAGGTGAGCAGCAAGCTCGTTTTTATCCTTGTAATATTCATAATATAAATTGGCAATGGGCGAGGCAATGGCTTCATTTTCGCGCAGCATAACGCAGCCATTCGCTTGATACTCCATGCGGTTGAGCATGTAGACGGCATAGTGGTAGTCGAAATTATTCTTGTATTTGGAATGCAGTACCAATTTTTTATGGTTTTCGTGCAGGCTTTCTAGGAGTGGTACAAAATCATAGCCTTCGGGTAAGTAGAGTTTGGATACATTGCGGCAGCCCAAGCCGAAATATTGAAACACATCTTGTCCCAAAGCCGCTAAATCTTCCTTGCTTTCCTCACCATCCAATACGGCAATCGCATTCCGATTTTTGCGGATGATATTCGGATATTTGCCAAAATAGGCCTCAAAATAACGCGCTGTATTATTGCTTCCCGTTGCGATAATGGCATCGAAATCTTTCAAGCGTTCTACTTGCTCAAAGTAGCTTTTGGCAGCAGGTTGGATGCGCTCAATAGCTTTCGTAAAGACGTAAGGCAGGAGGTACTTATCCTTATCAGATGGCTTAAAAACGGTGGTGTGTCCCACTATGAAAATGCTCATCACATCGTGGAAGCCAACCAATGGAATATTGCCTGCACTCACCATACCTACGCGCTGCCGCTTCACAGGTTCAGATAGGGCATAGTGGCTTGCCCAAGCTTCCAATTGCTCACGTTGTAAGAAGTGCTTAGCGATAGACTTCGCAGCTAATGCCTGATTATCCACCGTAAACCACTTATTATTATAGTATGCGCGCTGCATGACTGCGTTCAGATACTCATCTTCACTTGCCAGATGTTCGCCTAATAGTACGAGCGTATCAATGCGTTCTTGTAAGTTCATCCAAGCGGGTTTGTATTTCCGAAATGCCTAAGGCGCGCAAGTTAGCAATGTTTTTTTCAGGAATCGCATCTATATTGGGATAATGTTCGACGGCTTGCGTCACACTATCTTCTCGCAAGAGATGAAGCATGGGGAAAGGCGAACGATTGGAGTAGTTTTCCGCCGCATCAGGCCTAGCATCCGCGAACTGATAATGAGGATGAAAAGAGGCGATTTGAATAATGCCTTCTAGAGCTAAGTCATCAAGTAATGCTTCAGCTACTGCTAAGAATTGGTTATAGTCCTCAAAATTTTGCAACACATTGGGGTGAATAATGAGACTAGTTTCTACTTCTTTAGCAGGCGTAGCGTGTAGCAATTGGAGTTCTTGATAGAGCATTTGTGCTAAGTCTTCCAACTGCGGACTTTTACAAACGATATAGCGAATATTATCTTTTTGGAAAGGATGTTTAGCGAAAGGGCAAAGGTTCAATGCAATCACAAAGTGTTCAATCCAAGCTTTTGTTTGTGCAATATAATCCATGTCTACAAAGGTACATTAGATAGGTCGGTTATGGACATAAAAAAAGCCATACCTTCCCCCTTGGTATGGCTAAAAAACGCATTTCTCTTGTGATTAACACACGCATTATATAACTTAATAACACAAATTTATAGAATGTGATGTAGATAAACAAGTTTTTGAGTAGGTATTTTATACGATAAAAATTATGATAAAAAAAAATTTTTATTCTAAGCTGTTGATTTTTAGAGAGTTGTTGATTTAATAGCTCTGTTTTGTCGGACAAAAAAATTATACAAAAAAATAAAAAATCGTGACAATGTGGGGTGATTTCATAGCAAACCCACTAAGGATTTGCCATGAAATTTTGCTTTTTATTGTCCGTCTTGCTTTGCAAATACGCGCTTTAGCAAGTCGCTAGTACGTGCGGCTACATTTTCACGAATATCCAATTCTTTCTTTTCTACCATAGAGAAAAGTCCTTTCAATGCCTCATTTGTTACATATTCATCCAAGTTTGGATTTGCCTTCTGTACAAATGGAATTTTGTTGTATGCGTTTACAGCATCGCTCCAGTATTTGCGTGCCTCGAACTTATCTAGTGATTGCACAATTACAGGATTGAATTCGCCGTACAATTTTTCATTCGTATTGGTATGCAAATAGGAAGTGGCTGCATTTTTATCGCCCATCAAAATTTGAGTAGCATCGCGGAAACTCATCCCTTTAATAGCATCCACGAAGATTGGTTTTGCTTTTTTGGCAGCATCTTCCGCTCCTCTATTTATTTTTTCCAAAATCACCTCTTCCACTTGGCTAAAGCCTGGTACGTTCTGCAATTTTGATGTAATTTTTTGCGCCTCAGGTGGCAAGAGGATTTTATAAGCACTTTTATAGTAACCATCTTTTTGTGAGAGCAAATCAGAACCTTTGCTAATGCCCACCTCGAGTGCTTCTTTCAAGCCATTACCAATTTCTTCCTGCGTAAGTGGCGTATCAAGTAGTTCTGTAGCAGTTTCTAATGCTTTTTGTAAGGTGGCTTGATCACAAGCTGTAAGTAATGGAATAATGCAAATTAGAATTAAGAATCGTCGTATCATGTTGAATTATGATTAAATAGTAATTACTTAGTAGAGCAGCTAAGAGAGAACACTCGCTTTGCTTATTGAGAGATGAGAGAGGAACTACTATGATTCTTAAATTAGGCAAAATACATCAATAAGATTTCTATTACCTTAAAAAGAAAATCCATATTCCTTAGAATCTCTTTTCTCTCATCTCTGCTATCTCTTCTAAATAATTACATTAAATGAATGAAAGTTTGTTGTTTTCTTGACGTAGTACGCCTCAAAAGCAACATTATAAAGACCAACTTAAACATGTTGATGATGCAAAAGTGGGTATTTTATCAAAAGATTAACGTCTTACTACCAACTATCTTCCTAAAGAACCAAGTCAATAATTATTATCATCTCCCAAAATTTTTAGCTACCTTTCCACCGAAATGAAAAACAATCTTTATGCAAATAATAGAACAGCCCAAAGTTTATGATGCCGTCGTGATAGGTAGTGGCGCAGGCGGTGGTATGGCTGCTAAACGCCTCTCCGAACAGGGCTTACATGTCGCTATTGTAGAAGCAGGCCCTTTTTTCGATCCGAAAAATCCAGCCCAACAAACTCAAATGAAATGGCCGTGGGAGTCGCCTCGACGTGGTGCAAGTAGCGTGCGTGCTTTCGGTGATTTCGATATGGCATATGGCGGCTGGGAAATAGAGGGCGAACCTTACACCCAAAAAGATGGCTCCGAATTTGCATGGTTTCGTTCGCGTATGTTAGGGGGGCGCACCAATCACTGGGGGCGCATTTCGCTCCGCTTTGGCCCAAAAGATTTTAAACGAAAAAGTATAGATGGTCTTGGCGACGATTGGCCAATTAGCTACGAAGACGTAAAGCCTTACTATGATAAAGTAGATAAACTCATCGGTGTGTTTGGCAGTAAAGAAAATCTCCCTAACGAACCCGATGGTTTTTTCTTGCCACCGCCGAAGCCACGCCTGCACGAACTCTACTATATCAAAGGTGCGCGCAAAGCAGGCGTTCCTGTTATTCCATCGCGTTTATCCATTCTCACGAAAGCAATTTCTAAGGATAGAGGCGTGTGCTTTTATTGTAAACAATGTTCGCGTTCTTGCTCCGTCTATGCGGATTTTTCATCGGGTTCGTGCTTGATTTTTCCAGCACAAAAAGCAGGCAATCAAATTGACCTTTTTGTGAATGCGATGGCGCGCGAAATTGTGGTGAATGATGAAGGGAAAGCTACCGCTGTTTCCTACATCAATAAGGAAGACCGTAAGGAATATACAATACGTGGCAAGGTGATTGTACTGGCGGCTTCCGCTTGTAGCTCGGCGCGAATTCTACTCAATTCTAAAAGCAAACAACACCCCAATGGACTCGGCAACGGCAGCGACCTTATCGGGCATTATCTTCATGATTCTACAGGGAGTAGTCGCATGGCTTTTGTGCCGCAGCTCGTAGACCGCGCTCGCTACAATGAGGACGGTGTAGGTGGTATGCACATCTACACGCCCTGGTGGTTGGATAATAAAAAGCTAGACTTTCCGCGTGGCTATCATATCGAAATATGGGGTGGCATGGGCATGCCTTCCTATGGCTTTGGGTTCAATGTGAATGCGATGAATAAGTATTTGGGACTAAAAGTAGGTGGCTATGGTGAGCAATTGAAGAAAGATGCCCGCAAATTCTATGGCGCATTCATGGGGGTGTCAGGGCGTGGTGAAAGCGTAGCGATGAAGGATAGTTACTGCGAAATAGACCCGAATATGGTAGATGAATTCGGAATTCCTGTGCTGCGTTTCCATTACAAATGGACGGACTTTGAGCGCAAACAAGCCCGCCATATGCACGATACCTTCGAGGAAATTTTTCACGGTATGGGCGCAGAAATATTAGGCGATAAACCGACCAAAGAACAGGATTATGGACTATTAGCACCAGGCAAAATTATCCATGAAGTAGGCACAACGCGTATGGGCAACAATCCGAAAACATCCGTCACAAATAAATTCAATCAACTACACGAAGTGGATAATGTATTTGTAGTGGATGGTGGACCATTTGTATCGCAAGCCGATAAAAATCCGACTTGGACCATTATGGCACTCGCTTGGCGCGCATCGGACTATATCGTGGAAGAATTAAAGAAAATGAATATCTAGCTGCGGAGCAGCTTGGTATTAGGTATTAAGTATCAGGTACAAGGTACGGTCTTAATACTTAATACCTGATACCTAATACATTTGTCATGGATAGACGAGAAACACTAAAAACACTCCTCGTAGGCACGGTAGCAGGTGGTGCAGTACTTACAGGTGCGGCGGCTTGCAAAAAGGAAGCTGAGGCTGTAGCGGAAACGGTAGAAGAAATCGTAGAAGGTGGCGGCTATGGACGTACGCCAAAGGAACAGGCACATGATAAAAAACTGCAAGCCGAAACATATTTTAATGCCCATGAAATGGCGACTATTGCGGTACTTTGCGATATTATTTTGCCTGCGGATGAGGTGTCAGGCTCGGCTACAGATGCGGAAGTGCCTGCCTTTGTGGAGTTTATGGTAAAGGATTTGCCGTATCATCAATTACCGCTGCGTGGAGGGCTCATGTGGCTCGACCATGAAGCGAATCGTCGTTTTAAGACCAATTTTATTAGTAGCAGCGACGCGCAGCAAATTGAAATTGTAGAGGATATTGCTTATCCACCGATGAATGAGAAGGAAGAAAAAGAACGCGCTCCTTTTGCACAAGGTATTAAATTCTTTAGTCGCCTCCGCAATTTGACTTTGACGGGTTTTTATACTACCAAAATGGGCATTGATGACCTCGGCTATGTGGGCAATCGCCCGAATATATGGGATGGTGTGCCTGATGAAGTTTTACAAAAACATGGTCTAGCTTACGAAGAGGATTGGTTGGCAAAGTGCATCAATCAAGAGACGCGCATGGAGATAGCGGAATGGGATGCGGATGGAAATTTGCTGACCTAGGCTAGGAAATGAAAAGTAGAAGCATGCCAAAGGTTTTAAGCGTGATAATGGTAATAGCAGTTTTGGATTGCGCTTCGGAGTTACCTAGCATACAATTCACATTATTGAATGATTACGAGTTCATCCATGATGGTAAATTATACACAATGGGGGAGTTTGGTGATGTATTTTCCGAGGCGAGTCAAAAAATAAAAGAAGAATATAAAAGGCAATATGATGTTGCTTTACGTCTACGTAAAGGAGTCAGTATGAAAAGATTGCAGTTGATAAAAGTTGAACTCGTTAAGGAAAAGAATAACATTCATCAAATCATATATTCGCATGAATCTATGACAGAAAGTTCGCTGAAATAGAAAAAATATTCACGCCCGTTATTACATGTTTTTTAACCGAAAAAAAATTGAATAGAATGAAAATTTTAGGTTTCTGGAAAGAGTATAGAGGCCCCAAATTACCTTTTCTACTTAAAACTGAAACAACTCTATTAAGAAGTAAGCCAATTGATTCAAAAGTGATCAAATACTTAGAAGCTGGAATTTGGTTGTATAAATTACGTACGAAGTTTGACTGTATCATTTCAGGTGAGAAGATAGGTACACCTTATGTTTATACTGATGGAGAATGGCTTTGGACGACTGAATATATTTACTATCTAAACAAATATGAAATAAATATACCCGAAGAGTTTATCGAAAAAATGATAAAGACTAAATTTGTTGTACCAACAGAACAGGAACTAGGAAGTGATTTAATAAGCGAATTAGTACAAAAAGCAAACTTAATTGGCTATTAAGGGAACTTGTAAAATATAACCTACCAATTTTACTTGCTCTTTTTCCTTTAAGCTACGTTAAAAAGCCTCGACAGAACCAGCTATGCCTACGTTTTTTGCCTTGCTTAAAGAAAAAATAGCTTCGCAAAATTTGGTAGCTTATTTTCTACAAATTCCCTAAATTTCCTTTCTCTATTTTTTGTTTCCCTCTAAAACCTGCTTAATAATCTGGATGGGAGCCTCCGCAAATTCCAAACCATGCCCAATATTTTGGATGTGATGCACCCCTTTTAGATTAGATAAAAGCTTCCGCCCACGCTTTTCAGTAGCGACTTGGTCAATAAACGCATCTTCCGCATCCAAAATCAGGTGTGTTTCGGCTTGCAGGTAGTAGAGTTCTTGTCGGCTAAAGCGGTAAGGGTATTGAGTTTTTAGTTTATCATAGCGAATGGTATTTTTAATAAAATCAATGATAGCCTCACGCTTATCGCCTTCTAGCAAAGCGGGATCATTGATAATGATTTTATCCAAAAATTCACTAATACTCGCTCGACTTCGTAGGAGGTAAGGCTTGACATTATAAAACAGAATAGACCAATGATAGCGCACTTGCATCAAACCCACAGGATTGCACACAAAAGCGCGTTTAATGAGCTCATTATTGGCACGTGCCAATTTAAAAATCAAAAAACCACCAAAGGAGACACCCGCCACATTTACCTGTTCCAAACCCAGAGCTTCAATTACTTCTGCCAACCAGAGTCCGTAGTCCATAGGGCGGATTTTAGGAGCTTCATAGTGGCTCAAGCCAGGTTGCCCCAATACATCTAGCAGATAAATACGATAATTGTCATAAAGGGAAGACAGATTGCCATTGATGTCCCAAAAAA
>JAHDCQ010000069.1 GCA_020629845.1 Saprospiraceae bacterium
CCCTCGGACACGCCTCGATGGCCATCGAAACCCCGCTTTTCCTCTATATCGGTATCGCCTTATTGATATTTGGGAATGGTTTCTTTAAGCCGAATATGACTTCTATCATCTCCAAGATGTATGAAGAACATCCCGAAAAGAAGGATGGCGCATATACCATTTTCTATATGGGCGTGAATGCAGGGGCATTCCTCGGCATTATGCTTTGTGGTTACTTTGGTGAAAAATACTCTTGGAGCTATGGCTTTGGTCTAGCAGGTATTTTCATGCTTTTAGGGATGTTGCAATTTTGGTTTGCTGGCCCGCTTTTCGGCGATATAGGCAAAAAACCAGAAGCACGTGTGGAGGAAGAAATCGAAATTCCAGCAGGCGACCGCCTCAATCCATTCACCACTTTGGATTATATCCTAATTGGTATTTTTGGCTTGCTTTCTGTCGTTTGGATTTTCAATGATCCGCTCGACCAAATCGGGCAGTTACAAATCCTACCAGGTGGTGCAAAAGGTGCAGTTGCGAATTATACCATTCTTGCCGCTTTAGTGGCACTCTTGGCGGTTATTATTTCAAGAATTTCACGCTATACGCCTATGGTACGCGATAAGATGTTTGCCGTAGCGATTTTTGCCTTCTTTACGGTCTTTTTCTGGGCTTCTTTCGAGCAAGCGGCAGGTTCTTTAGCCATTTTTGCAAGTGATTATACCGCACGTTCTCTAGAAGGTGGCTCAGCGAGTTTCTTTAAAATCATAGATACCATTGTCACAGTCGTGCCTTTGGTCATTATCACCTATGTATTGGTGCGCCTATTCTCGCAAACCTTTAAGAAAATTTCGCTTTCCAATATCATTCTCGCTATCAGTTTTGTCATCATTTGGGGCTTAGTGATTGTGAAACTAAATCGTGAATTCACACAAGTAGGCACAGAAGTACCTGCGACTTGGTTTGCGATACTCAATTCCTTGTTCATCATCATGTTTGCGCCTTTGTTTTCGCGTTGGTGGGAAAGTAAATACAATCCGTCCGCAGCGATGAAATATGGCTTCGGGCTTATTCTATTGGGTATCGGCTTTGGCTTTTTGGTATTTGGTTCATTGTCCATTCCACAAGGCGCGAAAGTAGCACAAGTAAGTATGATTTGGCTAATTCTAGCCTATCTATTCCATACGCTTGGAGAGCTTTGCCTCTCGCCTGTGGGCTTGTCCTATTTAAGTAAATTAGTACCAGGCAGGATGATTGCATTCATGTTTGGTATTTGGTACTTAGCTATCGCGATAGGGAACAAACTAGCGCATACGATGGGTGGTATGATTGATGAAATTACAGCACAATATTCCTTGAGTGCTTTCTTCGGAATCTTCACCGTAGTACCAATTGCTGCAGGTATTTTGGTCATGTTACTCAATCCGCTCCTGAAGCGATTGATGCATGGAATTCGATAGGGTTTTGTGCTAATCGAGCTTAACAAAACGGGCTAAGGAATGGTGCAGGAATAGATTTACATTCTTTTTTCTTTCCTTTTAAGTGCAAAAGGGATTGAAAATAAACAGTTCAAGAATGTAAATCTATTTCACTATTCCTTAGAATCAAGATGAGCTTTTTAAGTTGATAATAGGCGTGCTTTAAGCGTATCGTTATGTTTCCGAGATACCGGGATGACTTGCTCCACCTCCGAAAGATGCAATTTCAAGCCTTGTGCATTTCCAGAAACCCGCTCTACCAATTGCATATTCACGAGATAGCTTTTGTGGCAACGGAAAAAATCAGAGACTACACTCAATTGGGTTTCCATAGCAGTAAGGGTATTCCGAATCAATTCCTTTTTTAGTGCTTCTTCCTGCCTATAAAAGACCTCTACATAGTTCGCTTCGGACTTGATGTAGCAAATCCTATCCGCAGCGATTTCGAGCACTGTTTTTCCATTGGAGGCTGTCAATGTAATTGGTGACTCAGGTGTAGCTTCGGTGATGGTAGGCGTTTTTTCTTGCATAATCTCGTCGGAGAGCGCGTGGTGTTGGGCGTATTTTATGCGTTCATTAAAAAATACTAAAAATACAAGTGGGAACACCCCAACCGCTAGCGTATAAGATTGAAAATACAACCAACCCTGCCACGAAAAACGCAAAATACCGATTTGGGATGAATACCATAAATTGAAAAAACCAAGACAAAGTAACATCAAAGAGATATGCAGTAATTCTTTGCCTGTTGTCCAATCTTCTGCTCGAAAATAGTTTGGAAAAATACTCGGTAACACGATATAAAACAAACTTGTCACTAGGAACGTAACAGCAGCATATCCTAACACTAAGTGTAAAATGTTGCCTGAATAGGCACTAATTTCAAATGGCTGAAATCCCCACAAAAACAGAAAAATAAAAAGTGTGATGCCTAAAACTCTGAGCCACCGCTTGCGATTATCTTCTTCACAATAATATGGACGTTGTAGAAAATTCATGGGCTAAAAATAAGGAATTCCTGTTGATGTTATTTGATAATTTGGCTAAGGAACTATCTTAAAATTCTAGTAAAACTTGACAAGAATAGAAATTAATCGTAATATTGCGATGTATGGGTAAAACAAAGACAGAACTCTTCTCTACATATCACAATGAATTAGCAGCTATGGCAAAAGCCATTGCTCACCCTGCGCGTATTGCTATCTTAGAATACCTTATCAATAAAGGAAGCTGTATGTGTGGAGATATAGTGGATGAATTACCCTTATCACAAGCGACCGTTTCGCAGCACTTGAAAGCGATGAAGAACGCGGGCATTATTAAAGGCAATATAGAGGGTAAGTATCGCTGTTATTGTGTAGATGTAGAAAAATGTGCTGAATTGACACAGAGCCTTCGGAAGATTTTCTCTGTTGTTGGAGGAAAAGGTTGCTGTTAGCAGCAACTATTTTTTTTGGCTATAGCTATCGTAATATTACGATGTAATTATATTTTTAAACAATTAAAATTGATACAAACATGAAAAAAATAATAATGAATTCAGATATGAAGAAGATAGCCTTGGTAGGCACAGGTCTCTTACTCACTTTGATGAGTCTTTTGAGTTGTTGCCCTGGCTGTTGTGCACCAGGTTGTTGCTAAGATTATGGAGGCGAGTAAATATTAGGTTACTCGCCTCTTATCATCGAATAAAGCTCTTCAACGCCAGTATTGTTGAAAAAAAATAGCGTTCTTTGAGTATTGGTCAATGCTAAACAACTCAATACGAAATGAAAAAAACACTACTAGTTGCAAGCTGCTTTTTGTTCGTTCTCTTTGGCTGCCGCACCTACGAAGCGCAACCCTTTGTATTTGAAAAACCCGTTGATACCACCACTCGCCCTATTAACTATCAGACGAAAAAAATATACGAAGCGAAGGGCATTTTCGCAGATAACCGCTTTGACGGAGCGCGCCTGAATGACTTTAAGCACTTGCAAAATGAGCTATATCAAGTGACTATAGAGCCTGAAAATATGCCTATTAATCCCAGCCCCTACTACGCTTTCAAACTATGGTCAACTACCGATAAGAATATCCAATTAGAATTAAACTATACCGATGCTCGGCATCGCTATGCCCCTAAGATTAGTAGCAATGGAAAAGATTGGACGCTACTTGCAGACAACTTAGTGATGTTAGCCGCCGATAGTGTCAATGCAACACTTGCGCTAGAAGTAGGAGCAGACACTCTTTGGGTAGCCGCACAAGAAATCCAAAATTCTACACATGCACGAGCGTGGTGCGATCAGATAGCACAACATAGCGACGCGCAGCTTTCAGTAGCGGGCAAAAGTAAGCTGGGACGCGATTTACTCCTCTTAGATATTGGCAAAGGCGCGGCAGAAAAGAAAGACATTATCGCGGTCATCAGTCGACAGCACCCACCAGAGGTGACGGGCTACTTAGCGATGCAGGCATTTATTGAGGAAATCATGAACGATACGCCTTTATCCAACAATTTTCGGAAAAAATATCGGGTGCTTGTATTCCCAATGATGAACCCTGATGGGGTAGACTTAGGACATTGGCGACATAATGCAGGCGGCATTGACCCGAACCGAGATTGGGCGGTGTATAATCAAGAAGAAAACCGAACGGTGGCAAATCACATCGTCCGAACGGCTGCCGAACATCGCTCCGACCTTATTTTAGGGCTCGATTTTCACTCCACTTATTACGATATTTTCTACACAAATAAAGTCGGCTCTGAAGCTATTCCTGACTTCAAAGATTATTGGTTGCAAGGAATTGATTCAGCATTGGGACAGAAATCGCGTAGTCGCCCCTCTTATGCTCAAACGCCTGTGTCCAAAAACTGGTTTCTCAAGCAGTTTGGTGCGGAAGGCATCGTTTATGAAATTGGCGATAGCACGCCCCGCGATTTTATTGAGCAAAAAGGAAAAGTTTCTGCTATAGAGATGATGGAATTATTGATTTTTAGATGAATTTGGTAGAAGAGAGAGGAGAGATATTTAGTCTCTCCTCTCTCAGCAAAGCGGTCTCTCTTCTTAACTCTCCTGATTGATATACTGAATCAAATCGTGCTTAAAGGCATCTGCCTCAATATGTGTCACTACACGCACAAGATTTTCTTGATCAGGCACTTTCCGACGGTCGGCAACAGTCATACCACGCGTATGTTCGCCTTTCGTTTCCACTAGCACATCATAGGTTTTGATCGTGCAAACTTTAGGGTTCATCAAGTAATAAATTGTAAGCGGATCATAGGCTTTTGCACCTGATTCGCTTTCGAGTGCTAGGGTATTATTGATGTAGTCTTCCACCATTTTGATGGCATTTTCTCGAATATTCGCATCTTTGATTTCCTCAAAATGACTCAAAGGCAACTCTACATGGTTACAGGCATCCAATGGAACTAAGGTCTTGTTAACATCTGCTTGCAACACAATTGCTGCCGCTTCGGGATCTACATAAATATTGAATTCTGCCGCACGAGTCATATTCCCTGCTACTTCTATTGCACCGCCCATGATGACCACTTCTTCTATATTATCTAGTATCGAAGGGTCTTGCTGAATAGCTTTAGCGAGATTGGTCAAAGGACCAAGCGTTACTACTGTAATAGGGCGTGGATTGGTTTTGATGATACGGATCATTTGTGCTACAGCGTCGTGGGTAAGTTGAGTATCATTTTGAGGGTTCAAGCCACCTAAACCATAGGTTCCATGCACAAATTCGGCCGTATGTAGCTTTCCTATAAGCGGCTCGGTAGCTCCAGAATAAATCGGAATATCTTCTCTTTTTAGTAGATTCATCACATAGCGCGCATTGCGAGTAGTGTTCTCTATCGACGTGTTTCCTGCTACTGTGGTTATGGCTTTTATATTGAAATGTTCAGAACGTACGGCTAACATTAGTGCTATCGCATCATCTACACCAGGGTCAGTATCTATTATTAAATCTTTTCTTTCTAACATCTATATTTAGTATAAAATGGCATTTACACAAGAGTTATAAATTGTTAATTTTTAAATATGTAGTTTGTTAAAACCTGATAAGACTTCTAAAATATCTTAACATTTTTTAGATGGGGTTAAATTTTAGTCAAAGCAACAGCAGTCCTAAATCTGCACTACTTCTTTTTTGTTTTTTACACACAGGTGGTCAATTCAATATTACTTCATTCATCATGTTATCAATCAAATCTCTCTTTAAATTGGCCACCTCTTTTTCTATTTTTCCTGAAATTGTTTCCAAGCTTCCTCTGCTAAGGCATCTGTCAATCGCTCGATATAGTAACTCCCTGCCGCAGGGTCGCCTACTCGGTCTAAGTAACTTTCCATCTTCAATAAGTGCTGCACATTGCGCGCAATACGACTCGTGAAGGCATTTGCTTGTTCGTGTGCCGCATTAGCAGGTAAAATAGTGAGTCTGCTTGCTCCACCCACTACTGCCGATAGACCAATCGTACTCGCTCGCACCATATTGGTATAGGTCGCTTCGTCATAAGCACTCGGCGCGATATATACATCAAGAGGAGGCAAAGTAGTATCTTCTACTTTATAGGCTTTAAGCACATTTGCCCAAAGCAATTTTATGGCGCGCAGCATTGCAATAGCTACGAAATATTGCTTCCCAATACAGACTTGGAAAAGCATAGCTTCATTAGCTGCTTTGCCCGATATGCCACTTGCTAAGGCTTGTTCTAATACATCTGTTGCCCGACGAATTAAGTTGGCAATAGCTGTACTTGTTTGAGTCGTTTCATCTTGTGTAATAATTAGGGTACGAACTTGCGGAAGTGCTTGATGCAGCTTTAGTTGATTGCTAATAGTCGCTTCTGCTTGATGATATGCAGCCACTAGCTTGCCTCCTTTAGCATAGTCCTGAAATGCAGCACGATTATTTGCTTTATCCTGAATATGTAGTGCAATCATTTCGGTATGCACGCCTTTTAGTAAGCTTGTCCAATCGCAGCTTTGTTCCAGTATTAAGCGTGGCGCATCTACTCCTTGCTCTAGTGCTTGTAACAGTTGCTTATTCGCTGCTACTGCATCCTTTACTACAATGTCTTCACCTATTTGCCACGCATTAGCTGCCTGAAATGCAGCACGTTCGTTTGTATCTTCTGCTGTATAGAAGGGTGCGAGTCGGATATGTTCTTCCAATTGCCAATCCAATTCGCTAAGCGCTTTGCCTTTGAGGTCTTTTTCTACCTTCGTCAGCCATGTTGCTTTATCCGTAGCAGGAAAATCCGCAAATAATTTATTGGACATAAATTTAATTTTAGCCGCCAAAGATAGCACTAAATACAGCAAAAACAATAGTTTGCTTGATCACGCATTAGAAAGCTTCGTTTGCGCTTTTACGAGCTTTTTGTACTTTTGGTAAAAAGGAAATACACACTATGCAGAATTTAGACCAACTTGTAAACGAAGCAAAACAATTCGCCACCAAAATCATTATTGACTACCCCGACCGTATGGTTTACCATGATATAAAATTTGCGAAACGATTTACGAAACTTGCCGATAAGATTAGTAAACACGTAAAATTTACGAAAGAGGAGCAACAACTCGGACAAATTGCTGCATGGCTAGCGGCTGCTTCGCGGGAGCATTTTAAGCTTAGCTTTGATAAAGCGGGCAATCCTCAGAACAACCTTGTAGCAGAAACACTAAAAACCGCAAACGTATTCTTTAAGCAATATCCAATAGACGAAGTTTATCGTAAGCAGTTAAATGCCGCATTTGAAGAACTCGATCCTATGATACCGCCCAAAACAAAACTAGGAAAATTGCTTATAGATGCTAGCAATGGTGATCTTGTGATGGGTAATGCACGTAAACATCTCAAGAAGTTATATGAAGAGATGTTGCTCAATGATGTGAATATTAGTAAAAAGAAATGGTATGATATTGCTATTAATATAGGTGGAGGTATGCGTTTTCATTTGCCCTACTGTCAGGAAGAAATGCAGCCTAAACTAGATGAATTGACTGCCAGCCTTAAAAAAGAAAAGAAAGAACTCGATAGAAATACCGACCGTGCCTTGAAAAAGGAACTCGACATCAGCGAGCAAGAACTCAAGGAACTCAAGAAAAATCTCAAGAAAAGCAAAGCCCGCGATGATAGAGGTATCCAAACCATTTTTCGCACTACCTCCAAGAATCACTATACGATGAATGAAATGGTGGATAGGAAAGCCAATATTATGATTACGGTCAATTCTATCATTTTGTCCTTGATGCTGGGCGGTATCATTGGGCAGGAAAATGAGTATGGTTTCTCGGAAATCACTTGGCGCGAACTACCGATATTAGTATTGACACTTGCTTGTATTGGGTCTATCGTTTTTGCCATTTTTGCGATTCGTCCTAGTAAAACGCATGGCCGATTTACGGAAGATGAAGTCCGAAATAAAGGTGGCAATTTGCTCTATTTTGGCAATTTCCACGATATGCACGCCAGAGATTACGAGTGGGCGTTCTTGCAAATGATGAATGATAAGGACTACCTCTACAGCAATATGATTAAGGACATTTATTTCCTCGGGCGCGCATTAGATAAAAAATACCTCAATATTCGCAAATCCCTGAATATCTTCTTGGTAGGCTTGATTTTGGCAGTCTTAATTCGATTGATTGGGAATGTGATTTATAGTATGTAAGCTAATCAATTTTGAATTTTGAATGACTAATTTTGAATTGGTGAGCTGAAATTTTTAAATAAAATCTTCATTTCAGCCCACCATTTCAATGGTGTGGAATTATCAATCATATAGGACTACTTCTTCATAATCTCCTTGAATAAAAGTGACATGTTCCATAAAAAACTTCTTGATTTTTCTCATAAAACCACTTATATCAAAGCCATTTATGCCTGCTTTTTGACTCTTTTCTTTTGAAGAAAGAAATATCTTGATTTTTTTATCTTCTGGAATCAGAATTAGATAAAATTGTTCAAATAATTCAAACATTGACGTTTCTACTCCATTTTCTATCATTGTTATGTCATACACTTCCGCATGATGATTAAAACTGGTAGCATAAAGAGTAGGAATATAATCTAGATTATTAGCAGCTGACCATCCTGATAAACTATCTTTTATATCATCAAGAAAAAGGTATTTGTTAATACTGCAAGGCTCTACTTTTTCTTGTCTCCTGATTTTAGTATTCATTACTACTCTTTTCATCATATTTGGATTTCATACTACACCAACTTCAAAATATGAATCGGATACTGGTACGGATTCAAAGCCACATAATTCCAATCACGTTGCCAGTAGTAGGTTTCATTTCGCAATAAATCATGCACACGCAAAGGCATACCTTGTGGTATTCCAAGCAATTGGCGTGGCAATTCTACATGCGCGACTTGCGTATTGTGCGGGTCAAAATTAATGATGCACCAAATGATATTGCTGCGGTCTTCGGTGAGCTTGATGTAGCTCATGATTTGGTCATTGTCGGTGCGTGTGAAGTGGATATTGTAGGTATCTTGTAGCGCAGGATTTTCCTTACGAATGCGATTGACGCGCGTGATGATATCCGTCATTCGATTGCGAAGCGACCAATCGTGCACCTTGATTTCGTATTTTTCGGAATTGTAATATTCTTCCTTGCCGTTGTTCATTGGCGTATTATCCATGAACTCATAGGCTGGCCCATACATACCGTAGTTGGAGGAAAGCGTAGCTGCTAATAAGAAACGCTTCACAAACTGATTGGAGTTGGCATGCATCATTTCATAAGCCAAAATATCAGGCGTGTTCGGCCAGAAATTCGGTCGGAAGTACTCGCGCATCTCCGTTTTGCTAATTTCATTCATATACTCCTCCATCTCTTTCTTGTGCGTACGCCAAGTGAAGTAGGTATAGGATTGCGTATAGCCCAATTTTGCCAACTCATTCATCACATTCGGGCGCGTGAAAGATTCGGATAGAAAAATGACATCAGGATAGTCTTTTTGTACCTCCCGAATACACCATTCCCAAAAGCGAAAAGCCTTCGTATGCGGGTTATCTACGCGGAAAATACGCACCCCTTGCTTCGCCCAATAGGTGAATACATTTTTCAATTCTTCCCAAAGGTTGCCCCAATCTTCGCTCTCGAAATTGATAGGCACAATGTCCTGATATTTCTTCGGTGGGTTTTCAGCATAGGCAATCGTGCCATCTGGTCGCCATATAAACCACTCTGGATGTTCTTTAATCCAAGGGTGATCGGGTGCAGCTTGGAAAGCAATATCCATCGCTACTTCTATGCCGTATTTCGCGGCTTCTTTGATGAAGTCTTTAAAATCTTTTAGCGTACCTAGTTCTGGGTGCAATGCCGTGTGTCCACCTTCATCGCTACCAATCGCCCAGGGAGAGCCTGGCTCACCTTCCTCGGCATTCACCGCATTATTTTTGCCCTTGCGGTTTACTTTTCCAATAGGATGTACAGGCGGAAAATAAATCACATCGAAGCCCAACTCTGCTACTCTTGGTATCAGTTTTTTAGCGGTCTTAAAGCTGCCATGTTCGCCTTCTTGCGATGCAGTAGAACGTGGAAAAAATTCATACCAGGCACTAAATAACTCCTTTTCGCGCCCGACACGTACACGCAAGTTTTTATCGTAGGTAGTGAGGTGTTGCTTCATGGGGCATTCTTCCACTAGGCGCGCAAAATCTTCACTTAGTGCGCCCTCTACCGCTGATTTATAGTTTTTGCCGTTTAGGAGTTTGGCATAAGCATTGAGTCGCTTTTTGGTATCGCCGCCGTATTGTTTAGCTGTTGTTTTTAGGAAATTTACCCCAATTTTCAGCTCCACATCCATATACTGACCATCCGCAAATTTCTTTTGGAAGCCTTTGTGCCAATTCATCAACTGATCTACCCAGCCTTCAATTTTATACTCATAGAAGCCTAAGTCTGTCACACGGAAGCCCCCCGTCCAAGCGTCATTTCCTAAGTGCGTCAATGGCACATCTTCCCACGTACGACTACCTTCTTTACGATAACAAAGGGCTGCGCGCACTACATCATGCCCGTCACCGAAGATGATAGCATTTACGCGTACCACATTACCTACTACCCGCTTAATGAAATATTGACCGCCTTCTAATTCGGGAGAAACACTATGGATGATGACTCTATTTTGCATGCTAATAATTGAAAATTGATAATGGAGAATTGAAAATTTTATGCTGTTTTCAGAAAACGACACGAAAATACATTTTCCTAGCGTATTGTACGCCATTTACACTAAAAAGTCGTAGGCTATCGGCTTGATTTTTGTAAAATAATCTTCAGCCTTTGAATAATTTCTTGCTTCTTTCTTTGTACAGTACGACTCTGTTTTAATCCATTCAAAAATAGAATTTAAAATTTTTTTCAAAAAAAAAAAAAAAACACATAGGGGAAAAATGCAGTTGCTTTGTCATAGAACCGAAACGCGGAAATGCAGCCACACAACAATTGCATTTTCGGAAAATTTAAAACTAAAAATTAATACTAAACATGACTGCATTAAAAAATGTGTTCACTGCTTTAATCCCACTATTTATGTTAGCTCTTACCTTTACCGCTTGTGAAAAGGAAGATTTAGACGAATTGGAATCGGACGCAGCTTCGGCTTATTTCACGGATGGCGCAGCAGGGGAAAATGATTGTTTCACGATAGTATACCCAGTAGAGTTGAATTTTGAAGACGGTACAATGACCACCGTAAATAGCGATGAAGAATTGGAAGATGCAATTAATGCTTGGTTTGAAGCGCAAGGCGAAGATGCAGAAGAGCCAAGCCCAACTTATCCAGTAGCAGTAATTTTGGAAGATGGTATGGAGCAAACACTAAATGATGATGAGGAATTAGAGGACTTATTTGAAATGTGTTACGGCGATGATGATGACGATGAGTATGACGATGACGATGATGAGCATGATGATTGCTTTGAAGACATCGACTTTACAGACTGCTTTACGATAAACTATCCAATAGATATGCTATCGCCTGATGGCAGTACGACTACGATTAACAATGATGAGGAATTAGAAGCATTCTTGGAAAGCTTCGAGGATGATGATGATGATGACGAAGAAGGAGACGACGAAGAGGAAGATGATGAAAATGAGGAGGAAGATGAGGACGAGGACGAGGACGAGGACGACTTTGAAGTAGTATATCCAATATCAGTAACAATGGTAGCAGACGGTGCAGTAGTGACACTAAATAATGACGACGAGATAGAGGACTTACTAGAAGATTGTGAATAAGACAAACAGCTTCTTAGCTTTTCATGTAGATTGTTCAGGCTCCCCTTCTTGGATGAATTTCCGAGGAGGGGATGTTATTTTTTAAATTATGAAGCCTTGTAACTTTGTTGGAGGCTTAATCGTCTTGCAAAGGAATTAATTCACCGATTGTTAAAAGCAAATTACATGAAGTTCAAATCACACCTATTGTTTATGATCAGCCTTTGGATTCCCGTACTGACTATTGCACAGTCCGCAGATTTGGAAGCCAAGCTAACTATTGAAATGGAAAGCGCGCAAATAAGTGGTGACTTCAGCATTTCTAATTATGAAGCTGCGACAACAGCATTACGCTTCGTTTTAAACGACAAATTGAAGGTGAACCAATTGAGTTTAAATGGGCAAAACCTGAGCTATGAAGTGATAGAGGAAGGCTGCGCGGATTGCAAGTTTTATGATTTAAAAACGCCCAAAAAGCTTACAACATCGGACATATTACGAATAGTGATCGCTGGTACATTCGACCGCTATGAGGCAGGTGAAAATGTGAAAGATTATAAAGGCAAACTGGTCAGCAATTACAATATTCTGCGGGCAAGTGAGCAATCGAAGTGGTATCCTGTCATTGTCGAAAATCGGGAATTGTCCTCTTATGTCTTGAAGTTTCCGTATCGCTATGCTATTACGACGACTTGTCCAGATTGTAAGCATATTTTCATTGGTAAGGGCGAACCACAAGGCAAGCAAGGTACTTTTCAAAGCGAGGAAGCAGAGGCTGCTATTATGCTCATTGCAGGCGATTATGACTGGGAACGTACGGAACAAGGCATTTACCTGAACATGAAAGAAGCCGATATCCTGAAAATGGATTCCATGATACAGTCCATACGAGCATACTACAGTAAATTGACTAGCATTCCGATGGGCAATGAATTTATACTAGCTCACTTACCTTCCGACAACCCGAATTGGGGTGGTTTTGTGAGTTATCCCGCTATTGTGGATGTTCGTAAAAAGGCGAAAACGAATAATGCCGCCTTTATCAGCCATGAGTTGGCACATTTTTATTTTGGCGATTACTACGAGCCAAAATCGAACTTATTTTGGTTTTATCTAGAATCCTTTGCCGAATATTTTAGCCATAAATACATGCTCGCGCAAGATGCAAATGCTATAGAGCGGGACTTCAACAACTTAAGACGCATACGACTTACGCACTATATTCCATTTATAAAGTCGTTCAAAGGCAATCACTTTCGCTTTGTGAAATTGGCAAAAGTAGAGCATATGAACGAAGTTACAGGCATACACCGCTATATCATGGGGAGTTTTCAGTTGCTAGGCATGGAGCATGAAATCGGTGAAGCTAAAATGATGGAATTTATACCCATTTTATTTCAAAACCTTAAAGCTGAGGAGCATGGCTATACCACCTTCATCAATAGTCTCCGCGAAGTAGGTGTGAGCGAAGCAACAATCAAAACAATCGAAAAGAAGTATTTCAAACGCTTGAAGTTGAAATCGTATGATTTTTTGTAGGCAAACTTAAACGGCTAGCCTACAAACATCAGCTAACTTTTTACAGAGAGAAAAGTTTTAAAATTTTAATTTTTTAAAACAATTTGTTTGTAAATTACGTCTAATAGAGTTATTATGCAGTAAAATTTGCGTTTCACTACTTAAGGTATAAGCTGTACAATCATTTCCAACTTATACCAAAGCTCTAAGATGATGTCAGAAGATATAAAAAAATTAATTGTTCAGAATGAACTAGAAGCCGCGTTGGCCGCTCTATTTGAGGCAACAAAACATAATCGAAAGCTCAACAATGAAGTGATTGTGCTATTTAGTCGTTTCACCGATTTTAGGAATAAACAAGCACTAAACTTAATGCCGCTTTCTGAGACTGAACCGATGCTACGGCAGCTCATTTTGTCCATTCTTGATGTGACGAATAATCTTGCCATGCAAGAAGCAGATGAGATTAACTGATTTCTTAGAAAAGAAACTTGTTTTTTATGTCTGCGACTTTCAAAAAAATTATTACTTTTGCAGCCCTTTACAGGAATGCTGTTGAATTCCTATATTCTAAAGTATTCCTTAAACCCTCATTTTAGTTTCTAAATTAGATAGTCATGCAGGTAGTTGCAGTGAACGGTGCACCAAGAGAAAACTTGGGTAAGAAATGGGCAAAAACAGCGCGCAAAGAAGGTACAATTCCTTGCGTACTATACGGTGGCAAAGAGGTGAAGCATTTCACCACTACACATAATAATGTGAAATCCTTGATTTATACAGCGGATTTCAAATTAGCAGAATTGACCATTGACGGTGCTACATCGAAGTGCATCGTGAAGGATGTGCAATTCCATCCAGTAAAAGACAATATCATTCATATTGATTTCTTGGAGTTAGTACCAGAGCAAGTTGTAAAGGTAGAAGTACCTGTACGTTTTGAAGGCTCATCTCCAGGGGTGAAAGTAGGTGGTAAGTTGATTCAGAGTCTTCGTCGGGTGAAGATTAAGACGACACCAGAGAATATGGTAGACGAATTGAAACTGGATATTTCTGAGCTAGAGCTGGGGAGTGCTATCCGAGTACGTGATATTCAAGCTGTAGATGGTGTTGAAATCATGAATTCGCCTGGTATCCCAGTCGCAAGCGTGGAAATACCAAGAGCATTACGTTCAGCAGCAGCAGCAGCAGAGAAAGATGGAGGTGCGGAAGCAGCCGAATAATAATTAGAATCGAATATTTATTCTATATAGCTAGGATATACTGCTTGTATGCGGTATATCCTAGTGTTGTTTATACCCTATTAAAATTTATCGTTCTCAGACAAATTCCGTGGACGAAGAAAAAGAAAGCACAGAAACGCCCGAAAAGTAGTGTTGTGCTTACTTTTTCTTCGGCTTCGTCACGGGATTTGTCTGAGAACCAAATTTATCTTGATTAATCGTTAAAATTGTCAGAGAACCATACTACCTTAGTCCAATAGAACACAATCGTTTGCACTATGAAAGTCATTGAAACGAACAATATTCACAAAACTTACAATCCTAAGACTATTCCCGTACATGCACTACGTGGCGTAGATTTAAGCATCGAAGAAGGGGAGTTTACGGCATTGGTCGGCCCGTCGGGTTCGGGTAAAACTACCTTGCTCAATATCATCGGTGGCTTAGACCGACCAACGGAAGGTACTATCGCCGTAGGTGGACAAGATATTTCACAACTCAGCGATAACCAACTCATTGACTTTCGTAAAGAAAATATCGGTTTTGTTTTTCAGGCCTATAATTTAATTCCTGTATTGACCGCTCAAGAAAATGTAGAATTTGTGATGTTGCTCCAAAATCGCCCGAAAGCGGAACGCGATGCTAGGGTAGTGGAACTGATGAAAGCTGTGGGACTTAGCGATAAATTGGATAAACGCCCCGCGCAACTTTCGGGTGGACAACAACAGCGTGTCGCAGTAGCCCGCGCCTTAGCACCTAAGCCACGCTTTATTCTTGCCGATGAACCAACTGCCAACCTCGATTCCAAATCTACCGCGAATCTACTCGATATTATGGCGCGTCTCAATCAAGAAGAGAATATCACTTTTGTCTTTTCTACACACGATCAACGCGTAATTGACCGCGCCCGCCGTGTAGTCACCCTCGAAGATGGCAAAATCGTATCGGATGAGTGGCGTTCATAAATGGTGACTAATGCTATTCCTCCCTTAGCCCAATTACATCTACAAGAATGAGTACAGCAATACATAAAAAAGTAGAAGTCCTGCTTCAGCAAATGACGCTAAAGGAGAAAATCGGGCAGATGGTGCAATACAATGCCTCTTGGGACTTAACTGGCCCTGCGCCTAGCGAAACGAGTGGTGCATTGCCCTACAAAGAGCTTGAAGAAGGCGTAGTAGGCTCTCTATTGAATGCCATTAGCGTAAAAGATATTCGCAAAGCACAGCAAATTACATTGGAGCATCACCGCCTAAAAATCCCCTTGATTTTTGGCTACGATGTCATTCATGGCTACAAAACCATGTTCCCGATTCCACTAGGCGAATCCGCTAGTTGGGATTTGGAAGCCATTGAAGCATCGGCACGAGTGGCGGCTACCGAAGCTGCTGCTGCGGGTTTGAATTGGACATTCGCGCCTATGGTAGATGTGGGGCGCGATGCCCGTTGGGGGCGTGTGATGGAAGGCGCAGGCGAAGACCCTTATCTAGGCAGTCTGGTAGCGGCAGCGCGCATTCGAGGATTTCAAGGCGATGATTTATCGGCTACCGATACCATAGCCGCCTGCGCGAAGCACTTTGCTGCTTATGGCTATGCAGAAGGTGGGCGAGAATACAACAGCACTGACATTAGCGACAATGTGCTGCATAATGTGGTATTGCCGCCCTTCAAAGCTTGTGTAGATGCAGGCGTAGCTACCGTGATGAATGGCTTCAACGACCTCAATGGTACGCCTGTGACTGCCAGCAGTTACCTACAGCGCGACCTTCTAAAAGGTGCGTGGGGCTTCGAAGGATTTGTGGTGTCAGATTGGGCTTCTATCGCTGAATTGGTGATGCACGGACGCGCTACGGACAAGGCCGAAGCTGCCGTATTAGCCGCCAATGCAGGCAGCGATATGGATATGGAAGGCTATTGCTATTCTGAGCATTTAGCTGAAAAAGTACAAGTAGGCGAAGTGGATATGGCAAAAATTGATGATGCTGTACGTCGCATTCTGACCGTAAAATACAAACTGGGACTCTTCGATGATCCTTATAAATATTGCAATGAAAAACGCGAGCAAGCCCTCTTGCTTTCTGATGAACACCTCGCCATTGCGCGAGATGTAGCGCGTAAATCCATCGTGCTATTGAAGAATGAAGGAGATATTTTGCCTTTAAAAAAATCAGGGCAAAAAATAGCAGTTATTGGCCCACTAGCTGCTTGTAAAGACGTACCACTTGGAAGTTGGCGCGCGCAAGCCATCACCGATTCAGCAGTTTCGCTATGGGAAGGCATACAAACCCTAGTAGGCGAGAATGCGAAACATGCCAAAGGCTGTGATTTGGGCATAGGCAATCGCGCTTTTATTCTTGAATTGACGATTAATGAAGATGATGTTTCTAAAATTCCAGAAGCGGTCGAATTAGCGAAAAATTCGGATGTGGTGGTATTGGCGGTGGGCGAAGATTGCTGGCAGTCAGGCGAGGCACGTAGTCGTGTAGATATTGGTTTTGCGGGCGTACAGCAGCAACTCATGGAAGCGGTAGTCGCTGCTAATCCGAATGTGGTACTAGTGCTGATGAACGGTCGCCCAATGCCCCTTGCTTGGGCGGATGCTTATATTCCAGCCATTGTGGAGACTTGGCATTTAGGCTCAGAAGCGGGCAATGCGATTGCGGATGTACTATTCGGTGATTACAATCCATCAGGGAAATTGCCGATGTCTTTTCCGCGTCATCAAGGGCAAATCCCCTTGTATTATAGCCGCAAACAGACAGGGCGCGGAGAAAGCGTCGCGCCTTCGGTATTTTGGTCGCACTATATTGATGAACAAAATGACGCGCTCTATCCCTTTGGACATGGCTTAAGCTATACGACTTTTGAGTATGGCGATATTCAACTCAATACCTCCGAAATGAGCATGGAGGGCAGCTTAAAGGCTAGTATCACCATCAAAAATACAGGCGAGCGCGCAGGCAAAGAAGTCGTGCAACTCTACATCCGCGACCTAATAGCCAGCGAAACCCGCCCTATCAAGGAACTCAAAGGTTTTCAACTAATAAAGCTCGATGCAGGTGCTTCCGAAACGGTGCATTTTGAATTGACGGCTAAGGATTTAGCGTTTTATAATTCAATGACCAAGACTTGGGGCGCGGAAGCAGGGAAGTTTGAGTTGTTTATTGGGAGCAGTTCGCGGGAGGTGCAGATGGTGGGGTTTGAGTTGCGATAGTACTTAGTGAGAAGTGACATTTTTTGAAAAATATCACTTCTTTTTGTTTTCATTTGCCTACATCAAATTCCCCTATTTGACAATACTGTACGAATTGCCTATAACTTTGTTGTGCTATCTGCTGGAGCATATCGTGGTTACTTGGAAGCATCCAACCCGACTTATTCGATACACCCATCGGCAAGGCGCGTTCATCTCCTGTAATTGATATGTCCTCTTCCTCTTCTTCAAAGAATGCAGAATAGGAACTAGCTCCCATGCTACAGTTGGAGGTATGCGCCTCAACTTCAATTTCCATTGACCAACTCGCTGTTTTCCTGCGTGTCGTTGTTGTGACGGATGCAGATACTTCTTCGTAAATGGGGGTTTCTATATGATTACCCGAAGTGTCTTGCGTGATTTCGTAGCGGGCGATTACTTCTTCACTATAAGAGTCGGTAGAACGGCTTTCAGATTCATTAATATTAGCAGGACTAAATCGCAAATGAAGCGTGCAATCTATTGGAGGAAATTCTTTTTC
This sequence comes from Saprospiraceae bacterium, assembly GCA_020629845.1. Classification (GTDB taxonomy): domain Bacteria; phylum Bacteroidota; class Bacteroidia; order Chitinophagales; family Saprospiraceae; genus JAAUTG01. Next base: position 18,171 of record JAHDCQ010000069.1, read on the forward strand.
ATAGCGATAAAAGAAAAGTCTGAATGCAACTTGTTCCTGTTCTATTTTTTTAAATATCTTATCAAGATAGGTCTGTCGTTTCACATTATTACCTTCATAGCTTGTAAGCACGTTAATGCGTATTTGTGCGAATTTAAAGCTTCGAGTGAGTATGTTGTCTAGTCTTGGGTTCGTATTGCCATATTCTTTTGCTCTGCTTAGTTTATGATAAGCTTTTCTTGCCAATATTTTGTCATACTTCAAAATAGCCGTATCCAAGAGGCTATTTCCTAGTCGAAAATAATCTTGTGCTAGGCGTTTTTGTAAGCTGATATTTTCTGTTTGTAGTTGTTGATATTCTTCAGCATGCGCTGTAGTCATATAATCTTCTGCCTGGCGAAATAGTTGTAATAAATACTCATTGATATTCAAGGCTTGCTGTTGGCTATCTACATCGGAGGAGTCTAACAAACGTGCTTTTTCTAGGCTATAAGTATGGGCAAGTTCATCTAGAGATGATAATAGTATTTGTAGGTGCTTACTTTTGGTAGAACCATGATTTAACCGTTTTATAGCCAGCTCAAATGCTTTATTATAATCATGTTTCTTAAAACTATGCTTCGGAGTAGTACAATGAAGACAAAGTAAAAGAGATAGCCCTAGGAGTATGTGTTTCATAGTATGGTGTTTTGATGATAAAATTAGACATTCTACTTAAGCAAAGCATTAGCCTTAAGAAAGCTTTTGATATGTTTAATAATTGTTAAATTAGTTTTAACGAATGTTAAGTGTACTAAAATAGACCAATAAGCCTGGTTTTGCCCCAAAATACTTTGCAGTTACTGGTACTAAAGCCAGCTTGTTTCCTTTTTCTAAAACTCTACACTAAAGCGTAGGGTTAGGAAAGGGTACTCAGACTAATTACATCCCCTCAAATACTTCTTTCAAATCCAATTCAATACCAAGCACGGTATCTTTAAGCACATCACGGCGGCCATAAATATCGCTATCATTGGGCGTGTGATATACATAAATAGAACGCAATTCTGGCACTACTAACCAATACGATTGTACCCCTGCTGCTAGGTATTGTTCTAGTTTGGCGGTAAGTTCGCTTAGCACTTGTTGCCCTGACAAAATTTCAATAGCACATAATGGAATCTCTGCGACATTGGTTTCATTGTGCGTAAAGTCGAGTGTATGTTTTTTATAAATGGATAAATCAGGTATCTTTTTTTCGCCATTGAATAGGATATTCATTTCTGGCAATACTTCATATTGGTCTCGATACTGCAATTGTATCAAAAACAGAAGTTGTCGTTGTAGAAAAGCATGGAGTTTATCAGGTAGAGGTTTTTGTCTTTCTAGTTCATAATTTGATACTGCTACTATTGCTTCCATAGTCTCCTATTTTAGTTCTTTGATAAGTTATTCTCTGAAAAATCAAAATCGCTTCTTAAAGAACTTGTCGCTATTCTCTTTTTGCAAGACAGACTTTTTCCTATGCTTTATCAAGAAAAAGAAGCTTGGAAGGTGCATGGAATAGGATAATAAAAATGCTCTCCACTATTAGACTTTGGACACCACCTCTAGCATCTCAACAATGTTGAGCGCTGTAA
>JAHDCQ010000070.1 GCA_020629845.1 Saprospiraceae bacterium
GATAACTTAATTTAGACTTGCTTTATATAAGCCAGATTATTGAACATATCCCGCTAAAATTAGCTTAGATTCTAGTACAATACAATCATTCTACAACACGGTATCAACATACCAGCACAACATAAATATAAAATATGATTTCTAACACTATGGCAGCCGCCCTCAATGAACAAATCGCTCTAGAAGCACATGCTTCTTCTTTATACTTATCTATGTCTTCGTGGTGCGAGCAAGAAGGACTCACGGGTTGCGCACAGTTTATGCGCCGACAGTCGGAAGAAGAGCGCGAACATATGCTCCGTATTTTTGACTATGTAAATGAGCGCAATGCACACGCCCTCACACCAGCCACTCACCAGCCGAAGCATAAGTTTGAATCGGTGCAGAAAATGTTTGAGGAAGTGTACGCACACGAAAAGAAAGTGACCGCAGCCATCATGAAGCTGGTGGAGCAGTGCTATAAAGAACCCGACCATACTACTCTACTTTTTTTGCAGTGGTATGTGGAAGAACAACGCGAAGAAGAAGCCTTGATGAGTACCTTGATGGATAAAATCAAACTCATAGGCACAGGCGGGCAATCGCTTTACTATATTGATAAAGAAGTGGAACGCCTGAACGCAACGGAAATGGCAGCGGAAGCAGAAGGGGCAGAGTAAGCATACTTAGTAACGATCAAAGAATAATTTCCCGATTTGGACTTTTTCTTTTCCGCCCATTTTTCACGTTGAAAACAGTCAAATATCCAGATATGCTCCTATTTTCAACGCAAAAACTGGACAAAAAACTAAAGCGTCGAAATCGGGAACTTATTCTTTGACCGTTACTTAAAAAAAATCAAAACAGCTTCTAAGGAACTTCCCCCTTTTCCTTGGTGTTTAATAATTTGAAGGCCGCTCATTTGCGGTCTTCAAATCGAAGCACTAATTCTATGCCTACACGTCAAAAACATCGCGGACAACATTCTTCCGATAAAGACTTATTCAAGCAAGACCTACTACCTCAATTACGAAAAGCAGTGAGCGACCTCTCTTGGCTGCTCAGCAATGGTTATAGTGAAAAAAGTGCTTTGAAATTGGTAGGCGATAAATTCCGCTTCAAGGAACGCCAACGCAAGGCGATTCGCGGGGCAGCTTGTTCCGATGCCTTTTTAGCTATCCGTAAAAAGCGGGAAGTGCAAGCCGCAGCCGTACAAGGTGCAACACTCCACATTGATGGTTTCAATTTACTTATCAATATCGAATGTGCCTTATCGAAGGGCTTGCTTATGGTAGGACGCGACGGGGCGATTCGAGATTTGGCCAGCATTCATGGCTCATATAAGCGTGTGGAAGAAACCATGCAAGCCCTACTCCTCATTGGACAAACTTTAGCACAACTCCAGCCTGCACAAGTAATTTGGTACTTCGATAGCCCTGTCTCCAATAGTGGCCGCTTAAAAACCCGCATCCGCGAACTGGCAGAGGCACAATACTGGAACTGGAAAATTGAACTCGTCTACAATCCTGATACGGAAATCGTGCGGCAAGCGGGTATTGCCGTGTCTTCGGATGCTATTGTACTCAATGAGGCAGCACAATGGTTTAATCTTTCGGCTTATGTGGTGAAGTGTTTTGTATCGGATGCGCTCTTCATTCATTTATCAGATTAATTCAAGAGCATCTGTTTAAGCGTCTCTACAATTTCCGCTTGCATTGACCAAAGTATAAAATGCTTGCCTTCCTCTACCATATGGAGCATTACACTAGGGTTATTCGGGAGCATTTGCTCGATAAAATCAGCATTGCCTTTCGGCACTAAACTGTCCGCTTCTCCCTGATAGACGACTACAGGGCAAGTCACCTTTTCCCAAAGGGGCAACATGGCTTCTAATTCGCTTTTTAAGGGTAAAATTTCTTGATTGCACACGCGAAAAGAAGCAGGCAATATCCAGCGCAATATAGCCCAATCTAAAGGCTTACGCCACCATTCTTCAGGTTCTAATTCGGGAGCTACCGAACCCGCTACTACTACCAAACCTTCTACCAAATCAGGATAATCCATTGCCATGCGCGCTATGACTGGCCCGCCAAAGGAATGCCCTAATAAAATGGTTTTGCCCGTCCGATAATATTCTAAAATAGGTTTCAAGGCGGCTGCCTGTGCTGCTAGACTTCGCTCCGTATTGCCATAATCCGAAAAGCCATAGCCAGGTCTATCCACAGCCACCACTTGTGCTACTTTAGTAAGGCTAGTATCGGCAAGATAGGCGTTCATGGCATTGGACGATCCAGGTGCGCCATGCAGGAGTACCACCAACGGCAAGTGCGTTTCACCTACATGTGTGTAGTGCATGTTTCGAGGCGTACCGTCAGCTTGTTTTACTTCATAGGTATGGAAGGAGATTGGTGCAGTTTGCCCATTGTTTACGAGTTCCGTTCGTTGAGCCTCTTCGGATTGTCGAAAAGCAAACATCGGCAGACGGAATACAAGCACAAGCAGTGCAAACAAGCCTAAAAAAAGCCAACACATTAACTTTAACCAACGCATAAAACTAAGACTTTGCCAAGCGTCGCCAACCAATACGAATAGCTAATAAGACTACAAAAAATCCAATAATGATGTACTGGAATGGTACATAGGTAAATGCAATAAGGCGCAATCTATCCATAAACCACATAATGCTCAACATAGCCGTAATGAGGATAATAAGCCCCGATAGACGTTCAAAACCTGGTATTTTGTCCAAACTCACACTGCGCTTGATGATGAATATGGTAAGCACCATTGAAAGGACAGGTAGAATTTGTGTATAAACATCCGTGTCTAGAATACTTCTACGCTCAAAAAGGAAGAAATAGATGCTCAAAGTGATGGCAAAAATACCTGGTACTGTGACTAGATAAATGAGGGTAGCATAAATAATATTCGAAGGTGCAAGATGCCCTTTATCTCCACTCCAAACAGCGGTAAGCACAGCTATAAGTGGCACAAATGTAAAATAGGCAATAATCAGTGCAGGGTTTTGTGCCAATAAGTCAAAGAATTCCTTTAATGTCATGTCTTCTTAATTGGATGAAAGTGTGTTTTTGAGCCACAAATTTACGCATATTCCGTTGATTCTTTCCTCAAGTAGCCTGCACTTCGGTAATAAAGTCCTCCCAATACTCCAAATACAAAGCCGCCAATATGCGCCCACCATGCCACACCACCGCCTTCTGCCGAAACTTGCCCTACGCCCATGAATTGTTCCCAAATCCAGAAGCCTAAAAATAAAAAGGCAGGTATATGGAATGGGAAAATCAAAAATAGCATCTTAATACGAGACGATGGAAACATGACCAAATACGCGCCCATGACTGCCGAAATAGCGCCGCTCGCTCCTACAGTCACGATAGTGCTATCCATATTGAAGAATATATGCCCCGCATGTGCCGCCAAGCCGCCTAATAGGTAGAAGAATAAGAATGGAATATTACCTATTGTCGCTTCAATATTATCAGCAAATATCCAGAGGAAAAGCATATTGCCAATGATGTGCGCCCAACCTGCATGCAAAAACATGCTGGTAAAAAGTGTAAAATAATCTTGTCCATTAGTGATTTCAGCAGGAATAGCTCCATAGGTATTGAGGAATTCTTCATAATGCGCTTCACTAATGCCTAATTGCTGCATTTCTAGAAAAAACACAATACAATTCAACAAAATAAAACCATAACTAAATATGGGAAAATAGCCGCCTTTGACTTGGTCGTCACCGATTGGAAAAATCATAGTTACCTTAATTATTGTATGACAGACAAGGTAGAGAATGTTTTGGATTTATTACGAATACCTATTCTTCTAAAAAGGGTTAAACTCTACTTTTTTATTCTTTGCCCCTTACTAAACACATAAAAAAAGGCTGTAAAATTGTAAAATCAATACTAAATAGTTGCATTCTTTTTTACAAAAAACACTAGTTTTGTGCCATAGAAAGGCAAATATTTTACATCACCCACTTTTTAATACAAAATTTTCACCCATCCATATTGGACTAAATACCTAACTTTTTCTGGATACAGAAAGGGTAATATAATGTATTATGAGAAGTCTAGCTCGTTATCTGTTAGCTAGCCTAGCACTATTGGTGTGTCATGTTGGGTATACTGAAAATGCTTTTCATATAAGCGAAGCTCAGGGTGCTTACAATTTAACACCAAGCCTACATATACTAGAAGACGCTTCTAATCAGATTGATTTTAAGGAAATACAATCAGGTGATTTGGATAGTCGCTTCTCGCCTATCGAGGCGTGGCAGCGACCTACCCATGCTGATGCGTATTGGATAAAAATCACCATCCAAAATCAACTGCAAGCAGCCAGTAGTCGCTGCGATTGGTTACTTGCCTTCCATACTCAAATTCCAGATATTACCGTCTATACCCCAAGCTTTCATAATCCAGAGGAATATCAAATGTTGCGTGCTGGTGCAGCAGTACCCTATGCCGAACGCTCCTATCGCTCCATTGGCAATATGTCCAGAACACTTGTAAAAATTCAGTTTCCTCTGCAGAAAGCAGTTACTATTTATGCAAAACTAACGGATACTCGACCTAGTGGGTATCCGATTTTAGAAGCCCACCTAATTACACCAGAAGCATTTGGCGACCACGCTCGCTTTAGCTTTGGCACGAGTGGCTTTATGATAGGCGGTATTTTATTGATGATGCTCGTCATCATTATTCTCAATTTTTATACTTGGAGCAAAGAGTATTCTCTCTATATACTCTATTTAGGTATGGTGCTGCTTGCTGAATTGATGACTTCGGGCGTTGATAATTTTTATATTTCTAATCAGTTTGGCCCAAATAGTCAGTGGTTAGAACCTACCGTCTTTGCCGAAAAACCGCAATATCGCATGTTGGGCGACAATATCTACTTCTTCATCTTGATGAGTTATATGTTGTTCATTAATGCCTTTCTAGACATCAAAACACGACTCCCGCGCTGGTATCGAATCTTTCAAATTTTGATTTTTGCAGGCCCAATTGCGTCTATGATAGCCACCTATCGCCTAATACAATCCGACTTTAATGTACTGGTTTTTGATGAGACTTTAGGCACTTATTTCCTTTTAGTATTCGCGGTCATTACGGTTTTCATTTTCCCACTATACAAGCTTTATCGTACTACGTTCAAACCTGCTATGTACGTAACTCTAGGCTATACGCTCATTGTGGTGGGCGCATTGCCTGCTGTTTTAATAGCTTCTACAGGGAGTGCTACTTCTTATAATTATACCATACTGTTTCTGTTAATAACTTTCTTTATTGAAAAAGTCATTTTCACCTTTGCGCTTAGTTTTAGGCAGCACCAAATGGAACGCGAACTGCACGATAAGGACATAGCACAAAAACAACTACTCCAAGAACAAAATGAAAAACTGGAAGCAGCCGTGCTAGAGCGTACTGAAGAAGTAGTACGGCAGAAGGAAGAGCTAAAAGCCTCGATAAGAAAGCTACAAAATGCACAGATCAAAATGCTGGAGAGCGAAAAAATGGCTTCGCTGGGACAGCTTACTGCAGGAGTAGCACATGAAATCAATAACCCTATCAACTACATCTCGAATGGCGTAACAAACTTAGAATACAACATTAAAGACTTAGCCAATTTGGTACGTGATTATAAAAACATACCTGCTGGCCTCAATGCCCACCAACGTCTTGAGTATATTGATGAGGTGGTGGACATGGAAGAAATTGATGAAATTGTAGAGGATTCGGTGAGTATGATAAAAAGCGTGAAAAATGGTGTGAATAGGACAGTAGAAATCGTGAAAAGCTTACGAACATTTTCGCGCGTGGATGATAGGGGTGTAGCACTAGCCAACTTGCACGAGGGAATAGATAGTACTTTGGAGATTTTGACGAACGAGCTTAAAAATAGAGTGATTGTAGAGAAAAACTATGGTAATATTCCAGAAATCTATTGCCAACTAGGGAAACTCAATCAGGTATTTCTGAATCTCATCAACAATGCAGCACAAGCAATAAAGGACAAAGGCACCATTCGTGTCAGTACTGCTTTGGCAGATAATAACAAAGCCATACAAATCCAAATAGAAGATACTGGCAAAGGCATGGATACGGCTACAAAGACGCGCATTTTCGAGCCTTTTTTCACCACTAAAGAAGTAGGGGAAGGCACGGGTTTAGGACTTTCTATTTCTTACAATATCATACAAGACCACAAAGGAAACATACAAGTAGAGAGTGAAGTCGGGAAAGGCACCACTTTCACTATTTTATTACCCATATTGACAGAGAGCGATTCTGTTACGCTTAGAATGTGAAAGTAAGTATCAATGAAACTATTGCAGCAGTTAAGTAACGGTAAAAAAATAAGTTCCCTGTTTCGACAACTTTATTTTTCGTCCAGTTTTTGCTTTGGAAACGGGAGTATATCTAGATATTTGACCGTTTTCAAAGTGAAAAATGGGCGGAAAAGAAAAAGTCCAAATCGAGAAGTTATTCTTTTACCGTTACTAAGCGAATTATTATGGATAAAGAGTGATCTTGTGCTAAAGAACACTCTAATTGATATACGAATGAACCTTCGCTCAATTTGCCTTTTGCTATTCGTATTATTTTGTACTAGCTTAAGCGCACAAGACATCCTGAAGCTACGCGGCTTGCAGGATAGCTATCTACTCACGCCACACCTAAGCATATTGGACGTGAGTGCGTCCGAACTGGATTTTGAGCAAGTACGCTCAGCAGCCTATCAATCGCATTTTGTGCCATTGAGTACTTGGGAGAAAAAGCCGCATGCCGAAGATAGCTATTGGTTTAGGCTAAACGTGCAAAATGAGCGTAGTGGCGATTTGGCGAAATATGATTGGTTGTTAGCCTTCCATACATTCAATGCAGATATAACAGTATATCTTCCGAAAGATACTTTGGGTGCATATCATGTAAAACGCGCAGGCATAGAAGTACCTTATGCAGAGCGTTCCTACCACCCTGTAGCAGAAATGTCGAGAGTATTGGTGGATCTGCAATTGGTATCACATCAGTTGAATTCCATTTATTTCAAAATTCAGGATGTTCATGCCCAACGTTACAACTTTTCGGAAGCGCACCTGATTACACCCGAAAAATTTGGTAATACAGCCCAATTCGGGACTATGTTAAGTAGCTATCTCATAGGGAGTGTTATTCTGATGATGATAGCAGTTTTTATCGTCAATTTTTATATGTGGCAAACAGAATACTGGTATTATTTGCTCTATCTCAGTAGTCTATTGCTCATGCAATTTATCACTACAGGTATTGATTCTCCTTATTTATCCAGCTATGCAGGTTTGGCTAGTGCTTACTTGGAGCCTACCTTATTTGCAGAACGTCCTGAGTACCGTATCTTATTCGACTTGGTGTATATTTTCATGGTCATCTCCTACCTATTATTCATAAAAGCATTATTAAAGCTCAAAATACGGATGCCTTTTTGGTCTCGGATTTTTGATTTCTTTATTGGTTTAGGTATGCTAACAGTCATAGGCATAACTTTTAAGCTATTCAACGCGCCCTACTTCGACTATTTTAGCTCCGATTTTTATATGGCACTCTATTGTGGCATTACATTCTTAGTGACGGGTTCGTTTATGTTCCCGCTATCCAAAACAAGCATTCCCCGTCGTAATTATGTAATATGGGGCTATTCTTTAGTTATTTTTGGTGCGCTTTGGGGTATTATCATCGCTCTACAAGGAGGGGCAAATAGCTATAGCTATAGCGGCATTTTTCTATCCTTTTCTTTATTTGCAGAAAAAATCGTGTATACCTTCGCCCTTAGTTTCCGACAGCGTTATACGGAGTTTCGCCTCCAGCAAGAACAAATCGAAAAAGCGAAGATTTTGCTGCACCAAAACGAAAAACTGGAAACGGCCGTAAATGAACGTACCCGCGAATTAATTGCTCAACAAGATGCGCTGCAAGATTCCTTGACTAAACTCCAACAAACACAGAGCAAACTAGTAGAAAGTGAAAAAATGGCTTCGCTTGGCCAATTGACCGCAGGCGTAGCACATGAAATTAATAATCCTATCAACTTTATAGCCAACGGGGTAGATAATTTGCAGTACAATCTAGTAGACTTAGCCAATTTGGTGCGAGACTATAAAGATATTCCTGAAGGTTTAACTGCCAGACAACACTTAGAACGCATCAATAAAATCGTAGATATGGAGGAGATTGATGAGATTGTGGATGACTCCATAGGCATGATTAAAAGCGTGAAGAATGGCGTAAATAGGACAGTGGATATAGTGAAGAGTTTGCGGAATTTTTCTCGTTTAGATGAAGGCAACTTCAAGTTAGTAGATATTCATGAAGGTATTGAAAGCACCTTAACGATATTAGGCAGTCAGCTCAAAGCCATAAGTGTTGAAAAGGATTACGGCAGCTTTTCGCCTTTCTATTGCAATCCGGGTAAGCTGAATCAAGTTTTTCTTAATATTATCAATAATGCTGCACAGGCTATTGAGCATAAAGAAGGTAAAATCAATATTAGCACCTCCTTATTGGATACTAATCAGCAGATACAAATTCAGATTTCAGATAATGGAAAAGGTATGGACGAAGCTACGCAGAATCGGATTTTTGATCCCTTTTTTACTACCAAAGCAGTTGGTACGGGTACTGGATTGGGCTTATCTATTTCTTATGGCATTGTACAGCAGCATGGAGGAGATATAACGGTAGAAAGCGAAAAAGGCAAAGGAACTACATTCACGATTTTGTTGCCGCATGTGCAAGAATCTAAAAATTCGGATGCATGAAAAGCATTTAAATCTAATTGGTTCAGGACTGAATAAAGTAGCAAAATTAGAATTAGTACCAAAATGATACAAAATAGCACGAAAGTGACAATAAAGATTACAGATACGAGCAAAGGGATAGATGAAACTACTAAAAATCGTATCTTCGAACCCTTCTTTACAACAAAGGCAGTCGGGAAAGGCACAGATTTAGGACTTTCTATATCCTACGGCATTATACAAGAACACAAAGGCGATATACAAGTAGAAAGTACACTTGGTGAAAGGACGACATTTACTATCCTCTTGCCAAATAAACAAGAAGACACAAAAATTTAGATTTAGACAAGGAAGTGGAAATGGAAAAAACGACTATTCTATACGTAGACGACGAGTTGGACAATCTGCAAGTATTCAAATCTGCTTTTCGCAGAAAATACGATGTCATCACGACGCAATCCCCTGAAGAAGCCTTACAACATTTGCAAGAAAAGGAGATACCTGTCATCATTACAGACCAACGTATGCCAGAAATGACGGGTATTGAATTACTAGCCAAACTCCCCCCCAAAATAGAGACCGTACGCATGATTCTTACGGGTTTTAGTGATGTGGAAGCTATCATAGATGCCATTAATCGTTGTAATGTCTATCAATATATCACAAAGCCGTGGAATAGAGATGAGCTAGGCATCATCATTGATAATGCCGTGCAACGCTACCAACTCACTAAAGCCAATAAGACCTTGATGTCCAACCTTGAGTTGGCTAATAATCGCTTGAAGCAGCAAAATGAAGCCCTCGAAATTGCCCATGCAAAAGCCATAGCTGCCTCCCAAGCCAAACAAGAATTTTTAGGCAAGGTGAGCCACGAATTACGTACGCCCATGAATGCTATTATGGGCTTCACACACCTACTTTTAGAAGATAATCCGACCGAGGATCAGCGTTTTTGCCTTGAAAATTTGGATGCTTCTAACAAAATAATGCTACAAACCATTGATAATCTACTCAACCTCATTGATCTAGAAACTAAACAAGCTTCCTTCGATCATAAACCTTTTAATATAAGGACATTATTACAAAACCTCATTAGCACACATCAAGAAAACAATGATAATGCAGCCCTTGAAATTCGTCTAGATACAGACTTAGCTAATTTACCTCAACAACTTGTGGGTGATGCGAAACGCCTCCGCCAAATTTTGGATAATTTGATGAGTAATGCGGTAAAATTCACTAAGCAAGGGCATGCCGTTTTACAGGTAACTTGTACAGCACAAAATGAAAAAAATGCTCGCCTATACTTCAAAATAGAAGATACAGGCATTGGCATATCGGAAGAAATGCGGGAGTCTATCTTCGATGCCTTTTCGCAGGTTTCCACTTCCGTCAATCGAACTTATGATGGCTTAGGTTTAGGTTTGCCTGTTGCAAAATGGTTGATTGAATTACACAATAGCCAAATTACTTTGGAGAGCGAAGTTGGGAAAGGAAGTACATTCAGTTTTGAGCTGTCCTATCCAACAGTTTTATAAACATTCCAAAGCCTGACGCAAATCGCTTGTAATATCATCAATATGTTCCAGCCCCAACGAAATACGAATCAGGCTGGGCGTGATGCCAACTGCCAAGCGTTCGTCCTCACTCAGTTTGGCATGTGTAGTAGAAGCAGGATGAGTGATAATAGTCCGCGTATCTCCCAAATTTGCAGAGAGCGAAAGCAACTGCATACTATTTAACAATTGAAATACTTGTTCCGTATTCCCCTCCAGCTCAAAGGTCACAATGCCTCCACCCAATCGCATTTGTTGCTTCGCCAATTCATACTGTGGATGTGAAGGTAAAAACGGATAAAATACACGCTGCACTTTCGGATGTTCTTCTAGAAAGTGTGCTAAGGCAAGGGCATTTTTGCAATGTTGCTCCATGCGCACGGGTAAGGTTTCGAGGCTTTTAGAAAGTGTCCAAGCATTGAAAGGTGAAAGCGCAGGCCCCGTACTTCGACAAAAAGCGCGTACTTGCTCCATCAAATCCTTATTGCCTACAATGACACCACCTAGCACCCGCCCCTGTCCATCCATAAACTTGGTACCCGAATGCGTCACGATATGCGCACCATAGCGGATAGGTTGCTGAAGATAAGGCGTAGCGAAGCAATTATCTACATTCAGGATGAGCTGATGCTTTTGAGCTAGTTTTCCTACTTTTTCTAAGTCTACCAACTGCAAACCTGGATTGGAAGGCGTTTCTAGCACTATCATTTTGGTGTTGGGCTGAATTTGCGATTCCCACTTATCCACATCCGTCGGATTGACATAGGTATGCGTAATGCCCCACTTGGAGAGAATTTGGGTTAAAACCTGATGAGTAGAACCAAATACCGCACGCGATGCCAACACATGATCTCCCGATTGCAGTAAAGCTGCCATACTCGAAAAAACGGCCGCCATACCCGTAGCCGTTGCAAAACCTGCCTCTGCCCCTTCTATGCGACAGACTTTCGCTATGAACTCATCTACATTCGGGTTATTATAACGCGAATAAATAATGCCTTCCACCTCACCACGGAAGGTATCGCGCATAATCTCCGCACTAGGAAATACAAAACTCGAAGTCAAATACATCGGTACACTATGTTCGCGATGCTGCGAGCGTTCTGCTTGTGTGCGAATGAGTTGTGTAGTTGGGTGATTTTTATCCATGCTTGTATGTGTGTTTTACGCTTCTTCTGGCAAATGCACTTCGTACGACCACGTAATTTCCGCTGTCTTTTCTACGATTTTCGAGACCGAACAATATTTTTCCATCGAAAGGCGCACGGCTTGCTCTGCTTTTTCTTGCTTGAGTTTGCCATAGAGGTCATAATGCACATGAATTTTAGTGAAAAGTGCAGGCGTTTCGTTTTCCGCGCGTTCGGCTTTGATGTTAATTTTAATATCGTCTAGTGGCTGGCGTTGCTTCCCCAAAATATAAACCACATCTATGGAGCTACAGCCTCCTAAAGCAGCTAGTAGCATTTGCATTGGGCGCATCGCTTGATTCTTGCCGCCTATCGCTGGTGAACCGTCGGTTAAGACCGTTTCGCCGGTCTCATTGCTCGCCTCCATGTGGTAGGCATCGTCTAAGCGTCGTAGATTTATTTCCATGTTTTTAAATTGAAAATTGAAAATTGAAAATTTGTGAGTTCTTCATTCTCAATTTGGCAAAAACATTGTTTTGCTTTTAAAAATCCAAACCTAGTGCTTTTTAAAATCTTTTGCTAAAAAAAGAGGGCTTATTCTACAATATCCCGACCTTTGTGCGCATGAAGCATTTGATAGCACCCTCGATGTTAGCAGCCGATTGGACGAAGCTGCGCGAAGCGATTGATTTGGTCAATACCAGCAATGCCGATTGGTATCACTTGGATGTGATGGATGGACGCTTTGTGCCAAATATTTCTTTTGGAATGTTCCTGATTGCACAAATCAAAAAACTCGCTACCAAGCCCCTCGATGTGCATCTGATGATTGTAGAACCTGAAAAATACATCGAGCGTTTTCGGGAGGCAGGCGCGGATGTCATCACGGTACATTATGAAGCTTGCCCGCATTTGCACCGTAGCATTCAGCAAATAAAAGCAACAGGCGCAAAGGCTGGCGTAGCACTCAATCCACATACACCTGTCACAGTGCTAGAGGATGTGCTAGAAGATATAGACATGGCTTTGCTGATGTCCGTAAATCCAGGCTTTGGTGGACAGAAGTTTATTTACCGTACCATTCCACGCATTCAGCAACTCAAAGACTTAATCACGGTTCAAAATACGAATACCCTCATCGAAATAGATGGTGGCGTAGGTCTACAAAATGCTGAAAAATGCCTCCAAGCAGGCGCGGATGTGCTAGTAGCAGGTAGTAGTATTTTCAAAGCCACTGACCCTCGTAAGGCAATCGAACAACTGAAAGCGATAGGGAAAGATATGCCGCGTTTGGTGTAGGGGAAATTTTGAATTGCCTAAATTTAAAATTGTCCTCCCAACTTCAAACCAAGCGCGATAGCTCCCAAACACACTATCACACTTCCAATAACATTGGCAAGTGCATACGCTATATTCCCTGCTTGTAACAACTGAAAGGTCTCTGCACTAAAGGTAGAAAAGGTGCTAAAGCCACCACAAAAACCCGTCATCAAAAGCAGTTTGTAGCTAGATGATAGTTCCATTTTTGCCATCAGGAAGCCAATCAATACGCAACTCAAAATATTCGCACAGAGCGTAGCATAGGGAAATTGCAAAGCGTACGGCTTCAAAGCAAGCGCGATACCATAGCGACAAATACTACCTAAACCACCACCGATGAAAACAAGTAGGAAATTCATTTTTTTTGTTTGAGAAGAGAGATTAGAGACCGCCTTGCTGAGAGAAGAGAGACCATTCGCTTCGCTCATTGAGAGAAGAGAGACTATTTTATGAAGATAAAACAAAAAAATCTCTCTTCTCTCAGTCCGAAGGACGGTCTCTCCTCTCTCAGCAAAGCGGTCTCTAATCTCACATCTATTTCAAGCTCTTTTTAAAACCTTGTATCATACTGCGAATTTCGGTGATTTCTTTTATGAATCCTTCTGCTTTAGTTTTTGATAAGTAAGTTAGGTCATAAGATAGGTAGATTTGAGTCTGCAATTCGCAAAGCGAACCAATAGCAATATCCAAAAAATGGATAAGCTGAGGATTAGTTCCTCTACCACAACCTTCAGCAATATTAGAAGATACAGAAACGGCACACCGTCGCATTTGAGATGTTAATCCAAATTTTTCTTCTTGTGGAAACTCTTGTGTCACAAGGTAGGTATCTTTTACAAGTTTTCGACTACGCTTCCAGATTTCGAGATTTAAGAAATTGTGTTTCATGGCATATGATTTTTTATGCTTGAGGAGAGACCCCTTTGCTGAGAGAAGAGAGAGCATTTTATTGAACGAAAAAGATAAAAATCTCTCTTCTCTCAATGAGCGAAGCGAATGGTCTCTCTTCTCTCAGCGAAGCGGTCTCGAATCTCTTCTACTTCGACCTTAAGGTAATAATCGGACAAATCACTTCTTCCAATGAAATACCGCCATGCTGGAATGTATTTTTGTAGTAGTTGTTGTAGTGATTGTAATTATTGGGATAGAGGAAAAATTTATCCTCCTTCGCAAAAATGAAAGTCGAACTCACATTCGGACGTGGTAATAGTGCCTTCTTTGGGTCACGCACATCAAGTACGTCGCGGCGTTCGTATTGTAGATTGCGCCCCACTTTGTAGCGCAGATTCGTCGTTGTTTCGCGGTCGCCCACTACTCTAGATGGAGTATTCACTCGAATAGTGCCATGATCGGTAGTAATGATGAGTTTTACATCGCGCTCTGCCATTTTCTTTAGCACCTCAAAGATGGGCGAGTGGATAAACCAAGAGCGCGTCAAAGAGCGATACGCAGGTTCGTCGCCGGCCAATTCCTTCAGCACTTCCATCTCCGTGCGGGCATGCGACAGCATATCAATGAAATTGTAGACAATGACCGTGAAATCATTATTCAAATAGTTCAGGGCATTATCTTGCACTTGCTTGGCGTGGCGAATGTTGGTTACTTTGGTATAGTCAATTCGTATTTCTCTGCGAATGAGACGGTCTATTTGTGCAGCAAGCAGGTCATATTCATGCATGTTTTTACCGCCTTTCTGGTTATCATTGAGCCACCACTCTGGGTAGTATTCTTGAATTTCGCTCGGCATCAAGCCTGCAAAAATAGCATTGCGGCTGTACTGTGTAGAAGTAGGCAAAATGCTGTAAAAGAAATCTTCTTCCTCTACCCGATAAAACTCGCTAATAATAGGCTCTAGCACCTTCCATTGGTCATAGCGCAAGTTATCGAATAGCACCATTACAGTTGGTACATCCTCACTAATATGCGGAAAAATCCGACTCCGCATGAGGTTGTTGGACATAATTGGCCCAGGTGTTCGTTCTTGCACCCAGTCCACATAGTTTTTTTCTATATATTTGCAAAAAGCGGCATTCGCTTCTGCTTTTTGTGATTCCAAAATTTCGGACATTTCTGTCGAATCGGATTCATCAATTTTTAGCTCCCAACCAATGATCTTGCGATAAATATCTGCCCACTCTTCATAGTCGAGTTTGCTATTGATTTCCATAAAAATTTTGCGAAACTCTTGCTGATAATCCGAAGAGGTTTTCTCGCGTACCAAACTTTTACTATCAATAATTTTTTTGAGGGTCAGCAGTATTTGACTTGGATTGACGGGCTTAATCAGGTAATCCGATATCTGCGACCCAATGGCTTGTTCCATCACGTCTTCTGCCTCATTTTTGGTAATCATAACGATAGGCAAATGCGGATTCTTTTCCTTGATTTGTTCTAGGGTTTCTAAGCCCGTAAGCCCAGGCATGCTTTCATCCAAAAACACGACATCAATGCCGTTGTTTTCTTCGCACTCTTCTAGTGCATCATGCCCATTGGTGACGGTAATCACATCATAGCCTTTTTTCTCTAGAAACATCAACTGGGGTTTTAGCAAATCTATTTCATCATCTGCCCACAGGATTGTGATATTGTCCATGTATTTTTTTTTAGAATGTAGAATGGAGAAGACTTATATTGTCTTATTGTTATAGTGTTTTATTGCTTATTGTTAGGTTTCAAAGCATTGATTTTCTATCAAGCAATAGAACCATATGACAATACATCTTCTTCGTTTTACATTGAAATTCGCTCGAAAATATAGAAGTATTTGTAGAAATGCCTTATGTGTGCGTTTTTTTCTGTGGAAAATGATGTTGTATGCTGAAAATAACTTTTTGTAGGTAGGGAATATTGCCTACCAGAGATGCGAATTTTAGGAGATGGTGTAAATCGTCTCCTAGATGGACTATATCAATTATCTGCCATACTTTGAATAATACCTTTAATATCCTCAGATTTGAAAGGCTTGGTGATAAAACACTGCATTCCTATCGAAAGACAAAGGTCTTTGGTCTCCGCTTGTGCATTAGCGGTAAGTGCAACAATGGCAGGTTGCTTATCCAACACTAACTCTTGCCGAATGATTTTAGTAGCAGCAATACCGTCCATTTCTGGCATATTCAAATCCATAAAAATCAAATCAAAAGTTTGCTCCTGCACTATTTTTACGGCTTTGGCACCATTATCCACTAAACTAGGAATATAGCCCATTTTTTGTAGTACTTTTTGTAGCAATATTTGATTGAACTTATTGTCTTCTACAATTAAGATTTCTAGCGGCGCGCTATCAGCTAGTTTTATTCCTTCAGGACGTACTAATCTAGAGGGCAACTCTTCCGTCCCTGTCAGGCGGGTTTGATTCGCACCATTTACAAGCTTGTCTGCTTCATCTTTCTGATTTTTGACTTCATCTATTTGGGTAACTATAGTGAATGCAAAGGTAGCCCCCTCTCCCTCTTTGCTATCTAGTGTGATTTTTCCACCTAGCAACTGCACCAAACGCATTGAAATAGCAAGCCCAAGTCCCGTGCCGCCATATTTGCGCGTAGTGGTAGCATCGCCTTGTATAAAAGCATTGAACAGCATATCTTTTTTGTCTTGGGGTATACCAATCCCTGTATCTATTACCTGAAAGAATAGTTTATAGTCCCCATTAGTAGCCGTTTTATCTCTAGAAACACTTAGTTTCACACTTCCCTTCTCTGTGAATTTAATCGCGTTATTCAATAAATTGACGAGTATTTGCCGAAGGCGTACACTATCACTTACGATGTGTGTAGGAAGTCCTTCTTCTATTTCCAGTAAAATCATTAGCCCTTTTCGAGCGGCAGGTACTGAAAACGAAATAATGACTTCATTCAAAAAGTCTTCTAAATGAAAACTCGTATTATCAATTTCCATTTTTCCTGACTCAATTTTAGTAAAATCAAGAATATCATTGATAATGGCCATCAAACTCGTGCCGCTACTTTGCATAATTTGGACATAATCTCGCTGCTCATTCGTAAGTATAGTGCTTGAGAGCAACTCTAACATGCCTAAAATGGCATTCATAGGCGTTCGGATTTCATGACTCATAGTGGCCAAGAAAGTGGTCTTTGCTTTATTTGCTTTTTCAGCTAAATTTCGGCTTTCCTCGGCTTCTTTTTTAGCTTTTTCGGCTAATTGGCGAGAGGCATCCGAAGCAAGTCGAGCAAATTCTTTTTCTACATTTTTATGCTCCAATTCTCGTGTGCGTTGCGAGACTAAAAGCTCCAGTTTTGTATGTTCTTGTTTCGCTAAATGAGTACGATAGCGTATGAATAAATACACACCCAATGCTAAGGCCAGCACCGCTAATATCCGAAACCAAGTCGTTTTCCAGAATGGAGCGTCTACATGTATGTGAAGTTCCGTAATAGCACTTTCATAGCCATCACTATTTTGAGCTTTCACCTCAAATACATAATCGCCTTCTGGCAACGCACTATAGGACTTAGGCACTTGGTTGGTCGTAATATTCCAATCGTCCTCTAAGCCGCTCATGCGATAGGCATACGTATGACGAGCAGCATAGGCATGATCCAGGATCGTGAATTCTAAATTGATATTATGATGATTAGTAGAAAGGGTTATTTGATTTGTTTGACTGATGTTCTTAGTAAGGATAGCACGACCTGTATAACTGTCCTTTTCGTCAATCTGAATTGCTTGACCTGCAATTGTTAGCCCTGTAATCAATACCTTATCATCCGCCTCAAAAACATTTTCCCGTATCTGCTTTGCATCGAAAGTAACATAAGAATTTAAGCCACCGAAATAGATATTATTATCCTTATCTTTGTAAGAAGCCGTAAAGTCGAGTCCTACAGGTATACCGTCATCCAACTTGAAACTTCTTAGCTGCTTTTTTTCATTATCATAACTGTACAAGCCCGTATGCGTGCTTATCCAAACTACACCATTCGCGTCGCACTCTAGCCCTTGTATTTGTACTGCTATTTGTTCGTTCAATATGGAACAATCATGTAGCGTTTGATTCGCAATATCAAATCGGAGAATACCACGTTCGCTACCAATCCATAGGTTGTTTTCGTGAACATCAACAGCCGTCAGAATATCTGACTTCCATACCTTTTTCTGGACTTTTGCTATGTCTTTCAGTAATTTGAATTGTTGCTTTCCTATACTATCAAGTGAAAGTATACTTAAGCCACCACCTTGCGTAGCGATATACAGATTTCTATTCGCATCTTCGGCAATATCAATGATAGAATTATGGCTGATGCTACCTTTTATTTCTTCATCAGGCTCGAAATAGATGTGCTTTTCCTTATCACTATCAAACAGTACTAAACCACTTTGCGTAGCCAACCACATTCGCCCATCAGAGTCTATAAAAATACGCCGTATATGGTTGCTTTTCTTATTCGGGTCTTTAGGAAAATGTAGCGGATACTTTTTTATTCCCCCTCTAGCATGATAGCTATAAAAACCTTCTCTAGTACCAATCCAGAGCGTTTTATCCTTATCCTCATAAAGCTCAAGAACTCTAGGATTAGCGATGATATTTAACGGAATATGACGATTATTAACTGCATCATATTTAAAAATTCCACGTGTAGATGCTCCTACATATAATTCGCCTTCCTCGTTCTTAAAAAAAGCACTAATATTAGCCGAGGGAAGGGCATCATTTAGTACTACTCTGTTATCAAAACGCTTGAGAGATGGCACATACTTAAATAAGCCATCCATTGTGGCATACCATATAATACCATGACTATCTGTATAGATTTTTTTTATTCTACTAATAGCAGATGTTGGGTTATTGGAACTCGATTTAAACTGTTGTACCTGGAGTTGTTGGAAGCTTTGCTTAATACTTGCCTCGGTACGCATATCTATTACCTTTGGATTGATAACAGCCAAACCACTCGGTGTGCCTATCCAAAGGAAACCTTCCATATCTTTTTCGATACTAAATGCAATATTATCGGGTAAGATGTCGGGTTCGTTAAAGGTGTTTTTTAGATTCAGAAACTGAAAATCTGTTTGCTTATAGTTTTTGGTAGCTATACTGCTATCAGGTGGAAGCATTAAGCTAATACCTCCTTCAAAAGCGGCCAACCACATCTGCCCTCGCTTATCAATTACAATATCTGAAATATGATTACTTTTTAAGCCATTTACGGCTAGTGTATCATAACTTATGGACAAGAAGGAAGGTTCGTCCGTATCCGATGGCAAAAGCATTTTTAGTCCTTTTTTCCAATGACTAATCCAGATATTTTGTTGAGCATCTTCTTGTACACAAATCACCAAACCATCTATACCAGCACCACCTATACTACTTGACTTGTACGATCGAAAGCTATTGGTTTCATAATCAAATTGATTCAAGCCTTTACTAGAACCTACCCAAAGTCGTTGTTTACTATCTTGATAAATAGACCATATATCATTGTTATCAATACTCGTACTATCCCCTTTTATATGTTGGAAACACTCAACAGAATTCTCTATGTAATCGTAACGGCACAAGCCTTCGCCCTGTGTGCCTATCCATATCCCACCTTTATTATCTTGTAGCAATACTCGGCAGAGGGTATTTTCAAGGAAGGTGCTATCCTTGATGTTATGGCTAATTTTGAACACGTTGCGTCCATCATAGCGATGCAAGCCTTTGCTAGTAGCAGTCCAAATATAACCTTGCTTATCTTGGATGACATCATAGACATTGACGGCTAAGTTGGTATTTTGAGCGGATGTTACATTAGGGCGTTCAAATTCGATATGGTCGAAATGTTGTGCTTTGGAGACAACAGAAAACATACACCAACAGCACAGAATGGTTGATAGTAATATAATATGCCTTATTGTTCTATTCCTATACATGCGGTAACTTGTGGGTGGATAGATAAGCTAG
>JAHDCQ010000478.1 GCA_020629845.1 Saprospiraceae bacterium
CGCGTCAAATACATATACCGATTCCGATCCAACTCTCTGAAAAATGGATCCGATAAATCCTTAATAAAGCGAATTTCCTCACCCGTAGATTTCATCTCTGGACCGAGTTGCTTATCTACATTCGGGAATTTATTGAAGGAAAAAACGGGTACTTTTATCGCGTAGCCGCTGGGTTGTGGATTGATGTTAAAGTCGCTCAATTTTTTCACGCCCAGCATTACTTGCGTAGCAATATTCAAGTACGGTACTTTATAGGCTTTCGCTATGAAAGGCGTAGTACGCGACGCACGTGGATTCGCTTCTATGACATAAACGCGGTCTTCTTCGCCATCCTTGCCTGGCTTAATCGCAAATTGGATATTGATAAGTCCGCGAATATTTAAAGCCATTGCAATTTTTTCGGTGTATTTCACCATATCATTGATGGCTGCCACAGATAGGCTGTAGGTCGGTAGCACCGCCGAGCTATCGCCCGAATGAATACCAGCAGGCTCAATATGCTCCATGATGCCCATAATGTGGACTTGCTCTCCATCGCAAATGGCATCTATTTCGGCTTCTTTAGCGCGTTCTAGAAATTGGTCAATGAGGACTTTATTATCAGGCAAATGCTTAAAGATGCTCAATACATGTCGCTCCAATTCTTCATCATTAATTACAATCCGCATACGCTGCCCACCTAGCACGTAGGATGGACGCACCAATACTGGATAATTTACACGATTCGCAACATCAAGTGCCTCGTCCGCGTCTTCGGCGGTGCCATAGCGCGGGTACGGAATATCAAGTGTTTTGAGCAAATCCGAGAACGCGCCTCGATCTTCTGCCAAGTCCATATCCTTGTAGGAGGTGCCTATGATTTTTACGCCTTTTTTATGCAATCGCTCGGCGAGCTTGAGGGCAGTTTGTCCACCGAGTTGTACGATGACTCCTTCTGGTTTTTCCATATCAAGAATAGACTCTAAGTGTTCCCAAAATACGGGTTCAAAATAGAGTTTATCCGCCATGTCAAAATCCGTAGAAACGGTTTCTGGATTGCAATTAACCATGATGGCTTCATAGCCCGCTTCTTTTATCGCTAAGAGTCCATGCACACAACAATAATCAAACTCAATGCCTTGCCCAATGCGATTAGGGCCAGAACCTATGATTAGAATTTTCTTTTTATCGGTGACGATGCTCTCATTTTCATCCTCAAAGGTGGAGTAGAAATAAGGCGTTTGCGCTTCAAATTCTGCCGCGCAGGTATCTACCATTTTGTAGACGCGATTTATGCCGAGTTTTTTACGATGACGACTTACTTCTTGCTCCCCAATTCGAAGCGTCCAAGCAATTTGTGCATCCGAATAGCCCATTTGCTTGAGTTGTAGCATAAGTGCCTTTGGAATGTCTTCGGCTACATTGTGTTTCATCAGTTTCTTTTCGGCTTTCACTAAGCGATTGATTTGCTTAATGAACCAGGGGTCTATTTTCGTGATTTTATGAATCGTTTTCTTTGGAACACCCAAGCGCAGCGCATCTTTTAGTCTAAAAATACGGTCATCGCTTGGCTCTTCTAGACGTTTCAGTATGTCGTCTGTTTTTATCCATTCTTTCATATCTGCACCCAAGCCCATGCGGTTGTTTTCCAGCGACTGACAAGCTTTTTGCAAGGCTTCTAAGAAGGTACGCCCAATGCCCATCACTTCCCCCACCGACTTCATCTGTAAACCTAGTTGCGTATCTGCGCCATGAAATTTAGCAAAATTCCAGCGTGGCATTTTCACAATCACATAGTCTAGAGTCGGCTCGAAGTAGGCAGAAGTCGTTTGGGTAATAGAATTTTTTAACTCATCGAAAGTGTAACCTATCGCTAGTTTTGCAGCTACTTTTGCAATCGGATAACCCGTCGCTTTACTCGCCAATGCGGAAGAACGCGAGACCCGCGGATTGATTTCGATGACAATTAATTCTTCTGTTTCAGGATTTTGGGAGAATTGAATATTGCAGCCCCCCGCAAAATTTCCGAGCGAACGCATGGCTAGAATTGCTTCGTCACGCATTTGTTGGTAAGCCGTATCTGAAAGCGTCATAGCAGGCGCGACGGTAATGCTATCGCCTGTATGTATGCCCATCGGGTCGAGGTTTTCTACGGTACAAATGATGACGACATTGTCGTTTGAATCGCGGAGCAATTCTAACTCAAATTCTTTCCAGCCTAAAACCGCTTTTTCGACTAATACCTCATGCGTAGGCGAGGCTTGCAATCCACGACGCAAGGCTACGTCGAAATCTTCTTCTTTATGCACAAATCCACCGCCATAGCCACCTAGCGTATAAGAGGGGCGAATTACGAGCGGAAAACCGATTTTCTGCGCGGCATCTTTTCCCTCCAAAAAAGAATTGGCAATATAGGAAGGCGCGACCGCCAGCCCGATTTCCACCATTTTCTCACGGAATGCTTCGCGGTTTTCGGCCAGTTCAATGGCATCTAAATCTACGCCAATGAGCTTAGTGTTGTGGCGTTCCCATACGCCTTGCTTGCCTGCTTCTATGGCGAGGTTGAGTGCCGTTTGTCCGCCCATAGTAGGCAACACGGCATCAATTTGACGCTCCTGCAAAATCTTCTCAATACTCTCGACCGTGAGCGGTAACAGATAGACGTGGTCGGCTGTCACGGGGTCGGTCATAATAGTAGCAGGGTTGGAATTGATAAGCGACACTTCAATTCCTTCTTCCCGCAGCGCGCGCGAAGCTTGAGAACCAGAATAATCAAATTCGCAAGCTTGCCCAATAATAATCGGGCCAGAACCAATAATCAGTACAGAACGGATGGATGTATCTTTCGGCATGAGTCGTGCGTTTTTTTAACGTGACCTACAAAATCGCGCAAAGGTACAATCTTGGGGTATTGATTCAAAGGGAATTTGCTATCTTCCTGCTGCTTATTATTTTCTTTTAGGAAAAATTATGATTTGTCAGATATAAACCTAGTGCATCAACCCGTAAATAATTATCAACTTTAACGGCTTCTTTTCCCGTTATTCTTCGTTATTCGTCGGTCAAATAACCAGTTATGCTCCCTCCTCATGCCTCAAATAACGAAAAACAAACACTTTAAAGTTGATAATTACTTACGGGTTGATACATTAGACTTTGGACAGCCTAGCGTCGAGTTATGAAAAAAGGCAAAAGAGTTAC
>JAHDCQ010000479.1 GCA_020629845.1 Saprospiraceae bacterium
AAATAATTTCCTGTTACTATTGGATTGATTTTTTTGAAGGACGAGGCAAAAATTAGTAGCATCCTTATTGGCTGGTCATAATTTTTAACGCTGTCATTCAGAAAAAGCGGTCGATAGGAGCGGAAATTATTTAAACTCGACTACTTAAGTTAGCATTAAGGACAAAATAATTAACTATGAAACAACTCACACTATGCCTATTGGCAATGTGCTGCATGGCAAGTACTAGCATCGCGCAACATCAACTTTTTGGAATGCAACTCAAAAAATGGGGCATCTCCATGGGCGTAGAACAAGACATGCTCAATAGCATTAGCCACGAATACCTCCTTAGCACAGCAAGAGGCAATCCAGCACTCGCACTAGAAAATAGAACCCTCGATTTTTATACGGGAACTTGCGAAAATCCACACCTGCGCTTCGATTTGGTACTATCGCCTTACACGATGCGAAATACAGAAGTCCATCTATCCGCAATAGGTATATTCAATAGAGTAGATGGCGCAAGTTATTATTCTTATGGCGAAGACCCTGCCGACTATGAATACCAGTCCTTTTATAGTTATGGACATGAATTGGGTATTGAAACAGCTTTGGTAAAAGCTTGGCATTTAGGCCCGCTGCGCTTGTATGGCGGCGCTGGTGGAAACCTCGGCTATTCTTTTGGGAATGAGGTCAATATTTATACCTCACAGACTGAAAGCGTAAATGATATTAGCATCCGAAGCGAGGGCTACACCACTGCTATGGACAACTTAGAAGAGTGGAGAACGACCGAAGTGAGCGAATATCACGACGGAAAAAATGGCTTCCACGAACGCATATTCCTGAAAGCGGGACTAGGGATTAGCTTCTTTAAGCGAATAGAATTGGGTGTAGATGTGCGGAAAGGACTTGGTTTGCGTCAATTTGTAGGCGCGCCACTAAAGGGATCAGACTATACTTCTATTGCACTTACAGCAAAGTATTTACTGAGAACGTCTTGCTGCAAGCCAAAGCCCGCTTGTTGTAAAGGCTAATCAAACTGCTACTGTTTAGAAGTCGTTCATAATGGCTTCTAAACAGTAACAGCAATCCATCCCAAGATAATTTTGCAATTAGCCCTTCAATACCACCTAAAAAATGGCAATTCCACCTCCATAACAATTAAATTTCCGCACTTTTTAAGTCACACTTTCGCACTTCTGTCCTTATACCAGTAGATACCTTTAAATTTTCTAACAAAACTCAATACATAATGGCTTGGACAAAAATAGTCGAAGAGAAGATGGAGTTTACGGCTCCTATCGAAGGGCGACAAGGTGCTTACTTTCATAAGGAAGATATTGAAATGCTGTTTAGAGATAATCCTGCTTCGAGGGCAATTCAATTTTTGGGCGTGAAGGTGTATGAAACCAGTAAACACCTGCCCGAAGGACGTGCATTTAATAATCGCGTACGTCACGATAATTGCCTTATCGTAGTACCTGAACACATTCCTATTCGCGCCGATGGCTTACCTACGGGCTGGAATCCATTAGAAGAAATGTGGAAATGGCTCACAGGCGACGAAAATATCGCGCTTCCATGCCCTCCCTGGATAGATGATATAGGTGGCAAAAACCTCAGCGATGCAGATTTTTTCCGTGATGCACATAAAGCAGCAAGAGCAAAAGACTTGGTACTTTAAGTTCTATATTTTTCAATCAAAACTTAACACATAATGGCTTGGACAAAGATAGTCGAAGAAAAGATGGAGTTTACTGCTCCAATCGAAGGGCATCGTGGTGCCTACTTCCATAAAGAAGATATTGAAATGCTGTTTAGAGATAACCCAAATTCGAGAGCAGTTCAATTTTTAGGCGTAAAAGTGTATGAAACAAGCAAAAACTTGCCCGAAGGACGTGCATTCAACAATCGTGTACGCCACGACAATTGCCTCATCGCAGTACCTGAACATATTCCAATTCGTGCTGATGGTTTACCTACAGGCTGGAATCCATTTGATGAAATTTGGAAGTGGTTAACGGGCGACGAAGCAATAGCTCTCCCATGCCCTCATTGGACAGATAACGAAGGTGGATCGAACCTTACTGAACTCGATTTTTTCCGAGATGCTCATAAAGCAGCACAGGCAAGGGATCTGGTACTTTAATCCTTAATCAGAAAGCTATAAGGTTAGTTCCTTATGGCTTTCTAGGGAACGAGAAATGAATAAAAGCTTCAAGTGGAATGTTTATTTGTTTCTCGTTTCTAATAACTTTCATTATGCTACTAACAGATATACAAGCCAACATCCTTCGTCCGCTCAAGCTGCAATCTCAGCGTATACTATTTTTACGATTTGAGCCGCAGGCGGATAAACGACAATTACGTAGCTTCTTTGCTACACTCTCCCCCACCAAAGCAGCCGAGCAAGCAGCAAATAGTGCTATGAACATTATGCTATCGTATGCAGGCATGACAAAGCTAGGCTTAAATATGACTGCTTTCGATGAATATGTCGGCTTTAAAATGTCGATGGCGAATAGCATGGGACAGCGACTCTTAACAGCATATACTCATATTGACGCAGCCATTATATTGCATGGAGCAGATGAATTGCGCCTATTGCATCAATCGCAGCTACTGGAACAACGCATAGCAACATCCACTCTATTTGCTCCTATCCAAATAGAGTGTGGGCAGCAAATCTATAATGAAGAGGGGGCATCTATAGAGCATTTTGGGTTTCGAGATGGTATTTCTGAGCCGCGTGTTTATGATGAGGCGGGTAATCTGAGAGCTGACTATGCCAAGCAGAGCTTTCTTTTTGAGGAGCAGACGGGACACTATGGCAGCTTTTTTGTATTTCAAAAATATGAACAAGATGTTGAAAAATTCCAGCAGCTTGTCTGTCAGATGGCGCAAGCCTTAGCCATTGATGAAGAATGCGCCGCAGCCCAAGTCATTGGTCGCTATCGAGACGGGAAGCCACTAGCCTACAAAAAAACACCACAATTAGTTACGGCCAATACCGAACCTGACTATAGCGAAGACACTTTTGGACATGCTTGCCCATTTCATGCCCATATCCGCAAGATGAACCCGCGCGATAGCCGTATTTATTCAGTCGATTCTTATCCTGATTTTCCTAGAAAATTCCTGATTGTAACGTTTTGCGGTGAATGGAAAAAGCCACTGAAAATGCTTAT
>JAHDCQ010000480.1 GCA_020629845.1 Saprospiraceae bacterium
TGGAAGGACGGTTTCACCATTCCAACCAGTAAATTATATCCATTCCAATGGAATTGGGATTCGGGCTTCATCAGCTTGGGGCATTACTATCACAGTCCAAAACGAGCGATGCAAGAGCTTACATCCTTATTCTCTGGGCAATGGGAAAATGGGCTAGTACCCCACATTATTTTTCATAGCGAAAATGAAAAAACCTATTTTCCAAACTACGATTTTTGGAACTCTAATGTAAATGCTGGTGCGCCCATACGTCCAAAAACTTCAGGCATTACACAGCCCGCAGTGCATGGTTTTATTTTGGAGAATCTATTAAATCGCAATCCTGATGATGCGGAAATGATAGCTTTTGTAAAGCATATTTTTCCAAAAATCGTACATTACCATCGCTTTCTATACACCTATCGTGACCCATACAAAGAAGGACTCATGTTCATATTTCACCCCTGGGAGTCGGGCCGCGATAACTCGCCACTTTGGGATGAATCCATGAATAGAATAGACGTAAAACCCGAAGATTTACCAGCCTATCAACGCCGAGATACCAGCATTGCAGATCCTTCAGAACGCCCAACTTCAGCGCAATACGACCGCTATGTTTATTTGCTGCTATTGGGGCAAAAATATAAATACGATGGCGCAGAAATCGCGCAAGAAAGCCCCTTTCTCATCCAAGATGATATGATGAATGCCATCTTGATTCGCTCCAATCAGGGCTTGATAAATATTGGCAAACGCTTGGGCTTAGATACCGGCGAGCTAGAAGAATGGCAAAGTCAAAGCATCAAAAGTTTCAATGAAAAATGCTGGAATGAAGCCTTACAGACGTACGTGGTGTATGATTTGCGCGGGCAAAAGCAAGTCGAGCATCGAGAAATAGGTGGTATCGTGCCACTATTTGCAGGCATTCCAGACGACGCAAAAGCAAAGGCATTGCATAATTATCTCACAGACTTACATCAACGCAATTTCTATCTCTGCCCAAGTTTTGATGTAGATAGTCCCCTATTCGATTCCAAACGTTATTGGCGCGGCCCAATTTGGCCACACATGAATTGGATGGTTTATCATGGGCTAAAAAATTATGGTTTTTCCGACACCGCCGCTATCTTGAGGGCAGATACCCTTGAAATCGTCGATAAATTCGGTTTCTTTGAGTACTTCGATGCCCAAAAGCAATTTGCCAACACCATAACAAAAGGCTACGGTGGCGATAATTTCTCTTGGACTGCATCTTCAATTATTGACTTGATTCATAATCCTTGATGAGATGTGAAATTTTTAGATATGAGACTTCGAGCTAATGTAACAAGAAAGTCAATCTGATTGAACTCTATATTTCGACCTAATTTCTTTTAGTGGAGAAAGTTTCAAAAATCCGTTAAAAACAAAATACTGTTTGAGTCAAAACGAAGTCCAAGTATAGAATCTGAGCGCAGATTAGCAGATATTTTCAGGAATAAAATCAATTCGTAAAGGCGAGTTTATTTTGTTTAGGATTTTTGGAGCTTTCGGAATGTTAAAAAAGAAATTAAGTCTTGATTTTTTTTGCTTCGTTTTTTGTATCAAGACAAAAAATGAAGAAGACCTACTTAGCAAAGAAACCTAAATTCAGCAGCTAATAGGAAATTAGCTGCTGAAAAACAGCACACTATGAATTACGTAGATTACATTGTCATATTCGTTTACATCATCGGTTTCCTCTTCTTAGGACGCTTATTCAAAGACTCCAAATCCAGTAAAGACTACTTCCTCGGTGGCAAAAGCTTCGGTTGGTTTCCCCTATCCCTCAGCACCGCCGCGACACAGCTTTCTGCCATTAGCTTCATTTCTGCACCCGCTTTTGTAGGCTTAAAAGAAGGTGGTGGTATGATGTGGCTCACCTACGAATTTGCTGTGCCATTGGCAATGTTGTTCCTAATGGTTTTTCTCATTCCGCCCATGTATAAAGCCAATGTAGTCAGCGTATATGAGTTTCTGGAACGGCGTTTTAGCTCCTCTACCCGTATCTTATTAAGTTTTGTATTCCAAATTAGCCGTGCTTTTGGC
Organism: Saprospiraceae bacterium; assembly: GCA_020629845.1. Classification (GTDB taxonomy): domain Bacteria; phylum Bacteroidota; class Bacteroidia; order Chitinophagales; family Saprospiraceae; genus JAAUTG01. The sequence goes on from JAHDCQ010000480.1 coordinate 2,047, forward strand.
ACAAGTGTCATGGTGTATACCGTCGCGCTTATTCTCACTAGTGTTATGAATATCCCCATGTGGCAAACCATAGCGATTATTGGAGTGGTCACGCTTATTTATTCTTATCAAGGTGGCATGAAGGCAGTCGTGTATGGCGATGTTATTCAAATGATCATTTTGCTCTTGGGCATTGTGATTTGTTTTGGAGTTGGTTTATCGCAATTAGGCGGTTGGGAAGCGTTTAGTTCGCAAGTAGATGCTGAACGTTTGCAAGCAGTCAATTTCCAGTCAATGGGCATGGAAAAGGGCGATGAATTTGGTTTTTGGCCCATGCTGATAGGAGGCTTGTTTTTATATACTTCCTATTATGGAACAGATCAAAGTCAGGTGCAACGCCTCTTTTCTGCACAAGACATGGGAACAGTAAAAAAGACCCTATTGTGCAATGGACTAATGCGCTTCCCGATTACTTTGACTTACTGTATCATGGGTTTAATCATCGGCACATTAGTCACTACACAAGCTGATTTTCGTGCGATGATTCCTGCGGATAAGCCCGATTTGATGATTCCTATTTTCATCCGTGAGTATTTGCCACATGGTATTATCGGCATTTTGTTAGTTGCTATTCTTTCTGCCGCGATGTCCTCTTTGAGTTCAGCAATCAACTCCCTAAGTGCAGCAAGTGTGGAAGATTTCTTTAATCGCGATAAAAATCTACCCAACGAAAAATATATGCAGTATTCGCGCTATGCGGCATTGTTTTGGGGCGTGGTTTGCATCGTTCTAGCCTTCTTCACAGGCGATATTGCAAAAACCGTAATTGAGGCAATTAATAAAATCGGTTCGGTCTTTTATGGGCCTATTTTGGCGACTTTCATCGCAGCGATTGGCATCAAGCGCATCAATGCAGTAGGTGCTAACCTTGGTATTTTGGCAGGGGTAGCCGTGAATGTCTACCTATGGTTATTCGTACCCGAAGTATTTTGGTTTTGGTGGAATGCCATTGGTGCAGTAGTGGCTTTAGCAGTAGGTCTAATCACAAGTTTAATATTAGGCAAACCAGACGAAAGCAAATCGAGCCAAGTGCTATCCTTTAGCTGGCACTACGATCCTGTGAAATCCACGATTTTGAT